>CAILAO010000620.1 GCA_903832105.1 uncultured Pseudomonadota bacterium
AATCCCGGTTTAACGTAACATAGCCTCAAAGAACGATCTTTTTAAGAACCACAGAATCGATTTCTTTTTCTTTGACCTCGTTCCCCTTGTCACCCTTGTCCAAAACGAGATGAGTTTGCACGCTTGCGGTATAACCGCTGTCCTGCATAACCTTCACGAAGTCCTTAAAATAAGGACGTTTCGGATCCGTTATGACCGCGACACCATCACTTTTAAGTGTTCTCACGAGAAAACCAGCGAGATCTTCTGGCTGTTTAGATTCGTACAGTACGTCACTTCCCACAATGATATCAAAAGTCCCCAAATTCCCTGACAGCTCACCCCAGGACTGGGGGCGGTAAACAACATTTGCGAGAGAATTACGTTCAATATTACGTGAAAAGAAAAGCTCAACATCGGGATGAAAATCACTTGCCATCACGAGGGCTCCAAGCCTTGAAGCCAGCATGCTCGGAAGTGCGAGACCGCAGCCAACCTCAAGGAAAGTCTTTCCGTCTAACTCTTGTTTATCCAGGGAGCACAAGATTTCTGCCAGAGCCCTTGCTGAAGGCCACAAAGCGCCGAAATAGGGACAAAGAGCATAGACCGCTGACTCAAGAGCTTTATCTTTGAGCCTTTCAAAAATCTGATCAATCGTATTTTCAAAGCTTTGAAGACTCTCAAGAAAAAATTCGTGGCCGCCGACAACTTCGCGGCTGAGCTGAAGGTCATAAGTAAACGAATCAATGCATTTAGAACAAAGCTTCATGGAAGCTGGACAGTAACCCAAAAAATATGGAATTGAAATGAGAATCAAGTGTTCTATGTGCTTATTGCTAATTGATTAGGTTGATAGTACTTTTATGCTAGATGCTAAAGACATCGTAAGGAATTAACCATGAGTCCTGTCTTAAAAATTCTTTTAGCCCGCAGGGTCTGGGTCGCGGGTTTAATGGGATTCACCTGCGGCCTTCCCCTGGCTCTAACTACTGGTTCACTTCTCCAAGCCTGGATGACGGAAGAAGGCGTTGACATCACAGTCATTGGTCTTTGGGCGCTGGTGGGTCTACCCTATACAATCAAGTTTCTTTGGTCTCCATTTCTTGACAGATATTCCATTCCTTTTTTCGGACGGCGTAAGGGATGGATCCTTATTTCGCAGCTTGGTCTTATGGCGACCACCATGTTAGTTGGGTGTCAGAATCCAAAGCAAGATCCTTGGTTTTTGGCATTGTCATGCGTTTTCTTGGCCTTTTTTAGTGCATCGCAAGATATTGTGGTCGATGCTTATCGACGCGAAGACTTAGCTGAGGAGGAATTGGGACTTGGATCCGCGTTTTATATTGGCGGATATCGCTTAGGGCTTCTTCTCGCTAACGGTGGAGGACTCATTCTGGCAGAGTTCCTTCCCTATCGCAGCGTCTTTTTTATCATGGCCGCGTGCATGCTTATCGGGGTCATCACAACCCTTCTCACGCCAGAGCCTCAAGCGACACATGGAGTCCCGAGGACGCTCAGGGAAGCTGTCATTGATCCTTTTATCGAATTTTTCAGCCGGCGTGGCGTCGCCATCGCGGGCGGTATTTTAATCTTCATCGTGATGTATAAAATCGGCGATCAAATGGCTCTTCAACTTACGACACCATTTTACCTGCAACTCGGATTTTCGAAGCTTGAAATAGGTGTCATCGTAAAAACGCTTGGTATTTGGGCGACCATCGGAGGAACATTCCTGGGAGGAATGTTCATGCTGAAGCTTGGCATAAATCGTTCGCTCTGGGTCTTTGGCGTCCTCCAATCAATCTGTATACTCGCCTTCATTGCCTTAGGTGAAATTGGTCACAGTATCGCCGCATTGACCGCAGTTATCGCCTTTGAAAATCTCTCCATGGGAATGGGAACAGCCGCCTACTCAGCGTATATGCTGAGCCAAACAAATAAAAAATTTACCGCAACTCAGTACGCCTTGCTGAGTAGCGTCATGGCGATTCCGAGGGTTTTTGCAACCTCAACGACTGGGTACATTCAAAGATCAGTTGGTTGGCCGTGGTTTTATGCGATTTGCACACTCATCGCCATTCCAGGGCTTATTATGCTGGTAAAGATTGCTCCTTGGCCTAAGAAAACCTAAGGGTGTACTGAATGGCACTGGTTAAGGTTGAAGTCCTTGAAAGACTTAGACTTAATCATTGTCATAAACTTATAGTTTCAACGTGATCTCTTTCGGAAGACTTTTACTTGATCGGCACACTTCTCCGTATTTCTCGTAGAAGTTTTAGCGAAAAAGCTCAACGTTTCAAGAAAGAGATCACGTTGAAGTCTCAAGCTTCAAGTCTATGTCTATGCGGACGTGTACATTAACCCAGCGCCATTTGGGCGTGTATTTCAAAATGAAATCGGAGGACGAAAACCAGAGATGATCTGTGGGAGATCCTTCGGCTGCGACTCAGGCTAGTTTTTGGCGTGAAAACGGGAAAAACTAGCTAAAAGTTGACCTTCCAATCGAGGTACCCTTTTCCCGGTCGAGGGGAATCTTTCCCTCGATATCTCGATTCGTCGGAGTCTTTTTATCCTTTTTAACTCGGGCGGATGTAGGAAGAATTGCCCGGTCGTAGATTTCCAGGATATCGGGCATCTCTTGATCGATGGCCGTTTTAGAAAATGCTGCCATTTTCTCTGACTCTTTAACCAAGACACTATCTTTAAAGTTACTTAAGGCATTCATGTAGTTAATAAATGCCTCATACGGGCTAGAATAAGGACTAAAATAGGCGTGCACATCACCATCAGCAAACCACTTCGTGCACATGTAGTAGAAATGATCTGATGTTTGAAGTCGTCTCCAGTGATCCATAGCGATTGGGGAACCGCACTTACGAACATCATCACTGATAGCAAACGCCTCTGCTATGGCGCGACGCTGCATTCTGTTTCCAGCCCACGCGGTTAGATCACGATCAATATCGGCCCACGAGACGGTTCTCGGGAAAGGTAGCTCAGCCCTTGCCGGGTATCGATCAACGACCTCGCTTGGTGTAAGGAAGTCCCAATCCGGATGAGCGAAGATTGCAGAGGGAAGGTAATCTAGGAAATTAAAAATACCGGTATCTTCCCACTGGTGTTCTCCAAAGGTCTCGTAATCCATGAACAGATTGACAGTTTCCCCATTACCACTTGCCCGGTGAACCCAATTCGCAAATTTTGGCGCTGTAAGCGGAAAATCGTCCCACGAGTGATTTGAAAAACGAAATGCGATGTCATCAGATAATCGGTAATTTTTCAGTAAGAGCTTTAGCTCGGTTCCCGGGGCACGGTACACAAAATTGGGGCTGCGCCATCCCAGGACATCATCCGCGCCCTCGGCGAGCATGCCCTTAAAGCCCATTCCGGCAACCATTGCGCCGATGCGATCGTTATAAATCAGCTCAGTGTTGCGAAATATTTTCGGCGTTTGACCAAAAGTTTCTTCGATCAAAGCAACGTGCTTCTTGATCTGATCACGAAATTCAACTTCGTCGCAGACCGAAGCCAATGTGTGATAGTAAGTTTCAGCAACAAATTCCACTGCACCCGTTGCCGCGAGTTCCTTGAAACTTTCGAGAGCCTCAGGAGCAAAGCGTTTCATTTGGTCAATGGCAACACCAGAAATAGAATAGGCAACCCTAAAACGTCCATCATGGCGTTTAATAAGTTCAAGTATCTTCCGATTCGCCGGCAGGTAGGCTTTATTAGCCACCTTTCTCATGATCTGGCCGTTCTTTTCATCTGAGAACGGATTATCGTCATGGCCAATGTTAAAGTAAGTGAAATGCTTGAGGCGATTTGGTTGATGGACTTGAAAATAAAAACAAACTGACGGCATGGGTTGATTCCTTTTTATATTTCTACACTGTCAAAATCACACGTATGCACCTTGCTCTTCGCCAGGAATTGACATCGGGATCGCTTTTTTAATGGCGTCGAGATAGATGTGAAGCGTGCGCTGCGCAGAGGGTTCCCAACGGGCTCGCAGGGCATCATGACGGCCTGCAACCACGAGGTCCTCGCGCAGTTCCCTATATTTTAAGGCATTAATAATCACATTTGAAAGCTCTTCCACGTCCCAGAAATCGACCTTGATCGTATGTCGGATGATTTCGCCCACACCAGACTGTTTCGAAATGATCGTCGGGACATCGTTTCTCATTGCTTCAAGGGCCGAAAGTCCAAATGGTTCCGAGACTGAAGGCATGACATAAAGATCGGCTCTTTGATACATCCGCTCGACATCTTTTCCTTTAAGAAATCCTGGGAACTCGAAATTGGCCTCAAGCCCGAGTTCAAACACACGACTAACCAAACGCGGTAACATATCACCTGATCCCGCAAGCACGAACTTCACATTAGGTACATGCGGAATGACTTTAGCCGCTGCTTCAACAAAATAATCAGGTCCTTTTTGGAAGGTAACACGACCCAAAAACAGCACGACTTTCGTGTCTTTATCAAAGTCACGTGAGGCACTCTGCTGCTGGTCTGACCAGTTGACACCGTTATAGACAACTTCGATTTTCTCAGCAGGAACATTGTATTGTTTTGCAGCAATCGCTCTTGTGTGACGACTCACAGCGATGACCGTAGTGGCAGCGTGAAGCCCGGTGGATTCAAGATGAGCGATGTGCCCATTCACGTTATCACCGCTTCGATCCCACTCCAAACTATGAACGTGCGTCACGAGAGGCACACCCGCAAAGTTAGCGACAGCAACACCCGCAGGATATGTCATCCAATCGTGGGCGTGGACAATATCAAAATCGAGTTTTTCAGCAAGCGCAACAACACCTTTTGTAAAGCGCGCGACTTCACCGAAAAGATCGCCGCCGTAATGATCAAAAGAAGCTCGATCCCAATCGCCATGAACCAACATATCTAAGACTGCGCCTGGAAACAGTTGAGATAGTTGTTCTCTATGTTCCGTTAAATATTTTTTCAGTTCATCCCAACCGAGCTTGCCCTTTTTACGAGCCATTCTGAAAAGCTTAATCAACTCGTCAAACTGGTGTGTCGTAAGGTATGGAAGAAGCATAGAGGGAATACCTCTGATGCGAACCCCTCGACGAGAGGCTTTACCTCCTTTACCATCTTCCACCGACCATGGATCTATCAAATGCATGTGGGGAGCGAATTCTCCACCAAAAAGTCGGGGGACGACAAACTCGATGTCGACACCTAAACCTGCAAGTGCTGTTGTTAATCCTTGACACGCAGTGCCAAGACCGCCGCTGATATGTGGGGGATATTCCCAGCCTAGCATCAATACTTTCATGCTCAAAGAACCTCTCTCTGCTTAATAGAGATTTTCGGGAATTGGAACTTGAGATAATAACAGATTCTCTACCTAAAAAAAGACTATGTCAATGA
>CAILAO010000621.1 GCA_903832105.1 uncultured Pseudomonadota bacterium
AAATTATTACTATGTAAATCAGTTTCATTTCCCCTCGCTGACTCCTGCGGTTGATGCCGTCAATGGCGCATCCATAGCTTCTATTGTCTTGGATATTCCGTCCCAATCTGCATCTTTCATATCGGGGAGTATGCTCATCCATGCGTCAAAGTATTTCCCACACAGGAATTTTGCATGTGCTGTTGGATTTTCAGGAGTTCCCGGCGAAACCTCAAAACCGCAAGCCCAGCCCCTACGGAATATCATCACTGTTTTACCCTTGGTGGACTCCATTACGGAGCCGATTATGTCGGCGCTGACTTTCTCGCTTTTGACAAGTTTGCCATCTTGATATGTCATGTACTCGTAATTTGTCCCGCACCCGGCAACGAATATAACAATAAGGCTAATCGTAACGATATATATGAGTGTGAGGATGATATTGTCAATTATTTGTTGTTTTAATATCATTTCCATTGCACCTTTTCGGCAATCCACGCAAAGACAAGCCATGAACCACCAATAACAAGGCCGATACCCCATCCTATTGTTTCGATGCGGTCTATGCGTTTCGAGTTATCTTTGTGTTCTTTCTGGTTTTCAAGGATTGCATCAATCTTCGTTTCCATCCGTGTCATCCTTTCTCCCTGGACACAAATATGGCCTGCCTCGTTAAGTTCGGAGATAATCTTTTTGGAGATCTTCTTTATTGTTTCGGTATGCGCGATATGTTCGGCGTAACTGAGTTCCTGCATCGTTTTTAGATTATCCTCGCGGATTTTCAACTGCAATTCGCGCTGTGTCTGTTCAAGTTCAGGTGACATGGTTTTCCGCCCATTTCTTTGTTCGTTCGTTGCTTGCTATTACGCATTTGATATTTTCCAAGTCTTGAAAAAATTTAATTGCATCCTTCCAGACCACGTCAGCTTCCTTCTCTATTGTGTATGTGCGCACTATAGGCAGGCATGCCAATATATAAAGCCACCAGCTGCGCTTGTACTGCCATACATGGCAGAGTTCATGCACCAACGTAGGGGCTATTAGTGAGCACCATGTGTCAACTTTCATAAAAGGCGTATCGGTGTTACCGGGAAGTAAATACACCCTCGCACCCAGCCAGCACAGCCATGCGCCCATGACACCGCCGGAATCCTTCATCTCGTCGCACCAGTAAAAATCAATATTCCGGTAATTGATGTAATTTAAAAACTTTCCCTTTTCTGTTTTGGCGTAGGCATCCATGAGGGCGATCAACCGGCGTTTCTCCTCGTCGAAAACAAGCCGTGAATTTATCAGTGATACTGATGTAAACATTTATGCCTCCGGCAGGTACTGGATAAGCTTGGCCAATTCCAAGTACGCATCCATGTGCGGCGTATCGGAGCCGCAGAATTCAAGGTTTGTGATTATCGCATTATAGATTGCGCTCATCTCGGAACCGTAGGCGGCCTTGTCTTCGATCGTTGCGGAGTTCGCAATTGCGGCTGTGATCACATCCATTGAAGAATTATAAGCAAGCTCCAACTCGTCGAGCTTTGCCTTATACTGACGTACTCTTGTTACAAGATCCGCATTTGCCGCGAACATCGCAGGATAACGGATTGCGTCGAGCTGGGCTTGCGTGTAGCCGACCTTGCTGATATTCAGTTCGGTAAGCCGCTCGTCACTGATTAATGCACCGCCTTCATACAGGGGCATCTTAACCATCGTCGGGATTGATATTTCCCGTTCAATGAATGCGGTTCTATCCGCCAGTTCAAGGTTTGATAAATCATCTTTAAGTTTCCAAAGTACGATTTCATCCGGCATGATAATGTCTCCTTTATTAAT
>CAILAO010000622.1 GCA_903832105.1 uncultured Pseudomonadota bacterium
AACAAACCAATACAATTTATACGCTCAATGCGCTTAATGTTTTGATAACAGAAGAGTGTGGGCATTTAGATTCTGCATTTGTATTGGATTGGTCCTTATATTCTAATTCGCTAATTATTACTGGAGATGTGTCGGTGAGGATTATTCCACTGATAATTTGTTCCGTTATTGATTTAAAAAAACCCAAAGATTATAGTTAAAATAAGTTGCTGAAAATTGTGTTTTGTGAGACACTATGATAGTTATAACCGTTAAGATTCGATATGATTGATGATTAACGATTAACTGATTAACCAATTAAAAAAGGAAAAACACATGCCAGTAAATATACAGAAACTCGCCGACCGCTTCAAGCAATTTGAAGAAGGAGCAAAAGCCTCCGAATTCGCAAAACTCCTTTGGAAACCCAAGGAAGGAACACAAGTAGTTAGACTCGTTCCATACAAGTTCAACCCCGAAAACCCATTCATAGAACTCAAGTTCTATTATAAGTTGGGGGGCAACAATTACCTTGCTCCGTGTACATTCGGGAAACCCGACCCTATTCTCGAAACTATCGAGCAACTTCGTTCCAGTGGTTCAAACGAAGAGAGAGAAATCGCCGCGAAGCTTGCGCCGGTAACTCGTACTTATGCTCCAGTCATTGTCCGTGGTGAAGAGGACCGTGGTGTTCGCTTCTGGGGATTTGGTGTTCAGGTTTATAAACAGCTTTTGAAGCTGATGATCAATGCCAAGTATGGTGACATTACTTCGTGGACAGAAGGCCGAGATATCGAAGTCGAATTCCACAAGGAAAGCAAGAAGAAGGGTAAAGATGGGAAATCATTTCCCGAGACCACAATTCTAGCCGATCCCAATGTCACGCCAGTTGTTGACCCAACTCGAAAAGACCTCATGGAGAAATTGAAGGATCAGACAGACATCCTTACTATCTTCCCCCTGAAATCCTACGACGAACTTAAGGCTGCGGTTGAACGATGGCTTAATCCCGAAGACGTAGATGCTGAGGTGAATGCTACGGTAGAGTCGCCGACACCACAATCATCGACATCGGCGGCTCCATCGGCGGCTCCATCGGCGGCTCCATCGGCGGCTCCATCAGCTTCTCCTACTCCAACTCCTCCCGCAACCATTGCTTCTGCTGATCTCGCCAATGAGTTCGAGAAGTTTTTTCAGCCCTAATAGGGTTGGACGTTTTGACGTTAAAATAATTGGAGGATGATGGCAGTCGTGCCATCATCCTCGCCTCAAAGTCTATTGGACAAACGCAAACATTTACCTTCAACGATATTAAAATTTATGATCGAAAAAAAGAAATCCTCCAGTAAGCATGTCGATTCCGACGCCAATGTTGATCGCGATGAATTAGCATTACTGGTTCAAAAAGAACTTAACAAGTCTCAAAAAGATGGAACAAAAGTGTCTTTCTTTCTGGATGAAGATGATAATCCCGTTGACGTGAAAGAATGGATTAGCACTGGATCTACTCTTCTCGACTTAGCAATTTCAAACCGCCCTCATGGTGGATTTCCTGTTGGTAGAATGGTAGAACTTAGTGGGTTGGAAAGTACCGGAAAAAGTTTAATGTGTGCTCAGATTATATCTGAAACTCAAAAGCGTGGTGGTCTCGCCGTCTTTTTCGATTCCGAGTCAAGTGTTGATAAGAA
>CAILAO010000623.1 GCA_903832105.1 uncultured Pseudomonadota bacterium
GCTGACATTAATGGCGATGGCCTAGCTGATATGATTCACCGTGATAAATCAAATGGTGAAATGTATTTCTATTATCAGAAAAACTCGAATTTTCAGACTCCAGCTGATTTGCATATTTCGGCTTACGATGGGGTGAATCCTTGCACGAGTCCGCCTGACACCTCATCATGGCGAACCTACTTTGCTGACGTGAATGGTGACGGGAAGGCAGACTTCATTCTTTTTAATACCGCGACTGGCGATATCGGGGTTCATTTGAATAATGGCGCCGGATTTTCCGCGTGGGATGATCTTACACAGAAAGGTGTTGGAGTATCTCAGACTACAAGTCCCAATTTCAGAACCTATTTTGCGGATTTTAATGGCGACGGAAAGGTTGACGTTGCCAACGTTGATTTCACCAAAATGATGGTCTTTGTCCATCTGAATGAGGGCGGAAAATGGTCCCAGTTTGATTCTTTCTCTTTCAAGGGTCCAAACGCATCTTACGATACCGAGTATCAGTTTGCTGATGTCAACGGTGATGGCAAGGCAGAAATGATTTCTCACGATTTAAATAAGGGAGAAATTCTTGCTTTTGAAATCTTAGAAACGGGATTTCCAGAAAAGGAATTGGCGGCCTTTCCCCTTCTCATGGGCCGAGGCGGAGCACGGGCCAACCCGGCGAGGAACATTCCTTTGCCTCAATTTCCATATTTTAGAACTAAGGATTCAGTCATCTTTTACGTCATGGACTATCTGCCCGGTGTCAATCAAGCCCAGGTTAACCATAATGGACCTTCTGGTTTCGATAAAAATGGCTGGTGGCCCTTAAACCCTAATTTTTTGACTCGCGAGAAGGTCAATTGTGATATTTCTCCTGGTGTGGTGGTCTGCGATCCACCGGGTTCAGTTCCATGGTCCCCGTGGGACAAAGCAGATCGTTACAGAACCAACACTCCCATGCTTGGTCTCTATGATTCCGCAGATCCTGCGGTGATCAAGCAACACGCCTACTGGATGCGAGCTCTTGGCCACAACGTTGTGGCGATAGATTGGACCAATCATACCGATCCCACTGCGGAAAGTGTATACGATACTGCGCAAGCGAGAGCGCTTGAAAGTTTGCTCAGCACCTATGCTTCAATCACGGAGTTTACTCCTCCGAAAATCTTGATCGTGATGAGACAATTCCATCGGATGTCATTCCACTGGAACGCCGATGAAGCCAATAATGCTGCCAATAGAACAGCTGGTGAGATTTGGGAGTTTTATTCACGTTTTCCAGGGCTTTGGTACTCTTTGGATGATGGCGGTCCCGATGCGGCAAAACCTGTACTATACATATTTACCGACCAACAAAATTTAACGGTACCACCCGATCAGAACTGGCACCCCACGTGTGTTGGGTGCCAATTTAATCTGCGCTGGGGAAATGGTATGCTGAGCGACGTAGAAGGACTTACAGAGGCATTTCCAGATCATCCAATGCCTTATGCAAAACGAGTCAAAAACAACTTACCTTATTGGAGTCACGGAGAATTGAAGATCGAATTGAACGAACGTGTAACGGTATACACTAGTAACCGTTACGGTCGATCACAGCCCGAATTCGGCACCACGCATGTCGCGAGTAGCCTGTCAAACGGTTGGATTCGAGATCCCACAAAAGACGTACCATATTTTGGCATGTTCGATTCCAGCGACTTTGGTCCAGCCTATATTCACAGAGGTTCCGCTCCCTTTTCGCGGATTCCTCCTCAAGTAACTATGTTTGGCGTTTTCAACTATCCTTTAGGTTGGTATTTGTACCCCGGAGAAGGTCAGTCACTGAATAATTCATACAACATCGAACCGTCTTATCCTTTACCTCGAAATGGTCTGTATCCGACCCAAAACGACGCCGGGCCATATCCAGACTTGGCAACCATTGAGGCCGGCGATGCGATCGTGCAAGCTGAGGAGAGCTCGTTTTTTATTTTCGATGAAACGTCGAAAGTAAGTCACACCATGGAAGCTTTAATTTCGAGACCGCCAGGCCGCCCAGTGGTCTTAACTTGCACCGAGAACAGCCTCACATTTTCATCCAACAATTATCCAACTCGTTACCGTGTGTCTAACGAAAGTGGAGTCGGGGCTTGGAAAAAAGTAGATGTTACCAATGTCAGTGCTACGATGGGAGCTAATGGCGGATTAAGACGAGGATTCGCTATCACGCTTGGACCGGAAATATCCCTATCAAGCCCAATATTCATCCAAACAAAAAATGCATTTGGATCAAGTGAAATTGGCAGTACTATTTGCAAGTCGCAGTAGATCATTGAGTAAACTGCTGCTTTAAAAAAAGCAAAAGGGACGTGCACCTCGAATAAGATTCTTTACCTTCATTGAATTTTTTCTGCGTGCCCGTCCCTATTAGTTCAGATCAAGATGATAGGTTTATTGCGCCGGCCAAACAGGAGGCAGTACATTTTTTTTGAGTAGATCGTAGGTGGAAGGAAACTGCTGTTCCAACAACTGATTTGTGAGAGGCGCGCAATAAAATGAGTTGAAGGCCTCTGCCCAATATTCTTTGTAGTAGGTCGGGTTGTGACGCCCATAGGATCTCGGATACCTGTTGAGTTCAGGATTGTCGAAGTTTTCATCGGCGGACGCCTTGAAGTCTTCCGAAAAACTGAAATCCTCGGCGTGATCTTCCACGAAATATTGCAGGATATGGCCGACTTCGTGCTGCATCACTAGCTGAATCGCGTGAACATTTTCTGAAACTTCAATGTACTGGGGATAGAAGGCCACGCCGCCACCATTCCCTGGGGTTGCGCTGATCGTGAAACCATATTCCTTGTGAAGTTCGGCCAGATGGGCCAAGTAGCGATCGGGAATTCCTGATAGAGCCTGATCGCGCGCTTCGATGGAAGATTGATCGGTCCAATTTTTCAGCATTTTGGTTGGGAAAAGAGTATTAATGTGTCGCACACGTGCCGGATCATACTCTTGACAAGGGTAGTCGGCCGCTGTGAGTTGCTTTGTCGTAGAAACGTCTTGAGTTGATGCATTGTGAAAGCCGCACGATCCACAAATCAAAACTGTCGCACACCAAATGAGCAGTGATATCGCACCGAAAAATCGAAGTTTCATGATGGTTCCTTTCCTTCTGAAATCCAAAATAAAAAATCCGTCACAGATACTTCTTTAAATGATTTTTTTAGGATAGCACGAAGTGGGTATTCTTGTCAGCGAGTCAAGTCATCATCACGGTTACCGAGGAACGGTAATAAATTGAAATGAATTGGATATTCAAGGAAGAAATTGCCAGAAAAAATGAAGACCAACAAGAAATGATTGCGACATCAGACACTTGCCAGGAGATAAACCTCGTGTTCCCTCAATCTGTCCGTGAATACATTGCTTTACTTAGGGAGAAAGAACCCAAGATGCTTTAACTCTTACAATTGAATCCCAGCCTAATAAAGAGTCGGATAGGATGACCTGTGAATCTTCGACTTCAAAAAACTCAATCCACCGACCGTTCACCCACACCTCCCAGACGGCTCTTTCGGGGATGTTTTCTGGAAGTCTAAAGGTGTTATAACGCTCAATGACATAGTCATAGTCTACGAAGAGTTCGGGCACGTCTTCTGAACAGCTAAATTTAGCTGATGTCTCCTCTACCAAGAGATCCTCTCCGCAAGGGGCGGATGCACCACCTGGAGTCTTAAATTCTAGACTTTCCAAAATGAGATCGCCTGGAATCGCAAATGAAAACTGATGCTCAAACCCAAAATTATACATCACGCGAATCGTCTTTCTACCAATAACATCAGCGACTGGAAAACTGAGCACTCCATTTTTCAGCGTAAACTTTAAAGAATCCCCTGTCTCGAAATCTGTCGCAGAGATTTCCTTGGCCGTTTCGACGCCCGCGACCGACTGATAGTCTGTGACTATGTCGCGGAGTCTTTGGTACGAGACGTTAATAACAGCTCGGTCTATCGGAGGAGATGCAAAGAAAATTACATTCGAAGCCAAATCAAATATGACATCTTGTGAAACTATTCCGTTAACTTGAACGGAAAGAGTTTTTGCGAGAATATCAGTCGCCATGAGAGAAAAAGAGGCCAAAAGAGGCACGTCTTCACGATAAGTAACAAGAATCATCGACGAGTCTTGCGGCGCCGTCTCAAACGTAATGGAGGGTTCGGTTAGATCGATGAAAAAAGGCCCTGGATCGACAACGGCTCCCCCTCCGTCATGAACGCGCACTTCCGTATGAACGGTTTCTAGAGCAGGCTTTTTAAATAAGGGAAACTTTTTATAAATGGGCGTTGCCCCTACATTATAGGTCACATAGAGCTCCTTCGCGGTGTCGAGATTTACGCTTTTCAGACGAAGAATATTTCCAGAAAGCTCGATGTGGTTCACATCAACTAATTCGCCATCAAGCATGACGCGAATTGTCCCCTTGTCAGGAACTTCTTTCAAAAGAGTTTCCGTCGTGGTCAATGCACTAACGTCTTTTGAGATTTTTTCCAGTGTCGGCGTGTAGTTTTTCTGGCAAATCGAGCCCCAGGTTCCTTGAGTCGCGCTGATGACCTTGAGATATTCCTTGGGTTCTCCTCCAGAAGTATCCCGACACATCTCGTCCTCTTTGTCCCATAAAAGCCCATACACGCGAGCCTTTGCTGGTCCAGAAACTCTAGGCGAATCCTTGATCAGCGTAGGGCGAATGGTTGCAAGATAGTCGGTTAAGTGGGAGCCAAGCCCCCCTTTCGGATCCTTTTTGCAGCTAGACTGTTCTATTGTGTAATCGCTTGAACAGTTGTCTTCGTCAGTCACAAGAAGAACGCCAATGGTAGAATTTTCACGCACCCACGATTTAACCGAATCACCGCACACTCCTTTAAGACCTCGAATGGCGTTTTTAATACCGCGTTCCGTCGCGCTACCGTTGGTCCCCGCATTGATCGCGCTTTTAAAAAGTTCTTCCGCGTTTAAATCTCCCTTTTGGATGACGGTTCCATTTCGAAGACAGCTATCGCTAGTTGTTACAACCGCAATCCGCCAATCAATATCTTTTAGATACGAGATCAACGGAAAGAATCGTGACGAAAGCTCTTGCTGCTCCTCTTTCATCGATGCCGAATCGTCGATCACCACCAAAAGATCAAGGAGTCTAGTCGCAGAAATAGGAAATGTTTCTTGAATAAAGTTGCCAGATTGTCCTTGATGAAACACATCTGTTTGAGTGGGGCGATCGACCTGAATGAAAGTCTCTTGGGTTGGAGGTTGAATTGAAACCGCAATATCCTGCTCAACAATTTTCGTTTCGGAGTTAAATGTTAGGTTCATAATTCCAATCCGCGTCGCAGGAAAGGTCTGTTCCAACGAATGAAAGGAAACGGGATCAGGCGTTGGTTCTGGAGTTGGAGAAGGGGCTGGTTCCTCGATTGGTCCTGGTTCAGGCAGAGCTTCTTCACTTTCCGGAGACGGAACTGCTTCTGGTAACTGAGGAAGCATTGGAGAAGCCCTGCGGTTTATGGGGCTCCCCGCAAACTCGACCTGTTGGTTACACCCCCAAAGCAACAGACATTGAAAAAGAACTGATCCGACAGCTTGTACAAAGTTCATTTTTTTTCTCATCATAGCATCCTCCAACATCGCAAGATAATGCGACATTCTTTTCTGTTTTCGGAACATTTTAAAAAGGCTTTAGGAAAATATCAGATTTATATACCACTCAAGAAAAGAGGCTCGAAACGACATAATCGCACTAATTTGAGATTAAAGATTTTATTGTGTTTGTTTGTTTTTTTACCAAATCGCCAATCTTTCTTCTATTTTTCTTGACCTACCTCTTTTTTTGGTCTTTGTTACAGGTTGATTTAAAAAAGGTTCCTTACATGAAGAGATTAACACCTAAGAAGAAAATTGGGCTCGTCGTTGTCATGACCGGTCACGGGAAAGGAAAGACCACGGCTGCGCTTGGTATGATTCTTCGCGCAGTCGGATATGGGATGAAGGTTTGTCTAATCCAGTTTGTTAAAGGTGACCTTTTTGCGGGGGAATATGAAGGTCTAAAAAATCTAAAAGGCCTTGTGGAACACCATCTCATTGGCAAAGGTTTTGTTGGTATCATGGGCGACACACACACATTTGGAGAGCACCGTGAAACCGCGCAACAAGCCGTAAAACTCGTAAAGGAAAAACTCGTGAGCGGCGTCTATGATCTTGTCATCTGCGATGAAATTAATAACGCACTTCAACTTAAACTCATCGATCTCGCTCAAATCCTAGACCTTCTTACAACTAAACCAGCCAAAACACACCTTGTTTTGACGGGTCGTGATGCCCATCCAGAAGTGATAGCTAAAGCACACACCGTTTCGGAGGTCGTCGAGAGGAAACACGCCTTCCATGAAGGGATCGAACCTCAAGAGGGAATCGATATTTAGCGGCTATGAGACGTCTCAATCAACAACGCCTTCTCACGATGTACGACATTCTTCACAGAAACTTCGGGCATCGTCACTGGTGGCCAGGCGACTCACCTTTTGAGGTTTGCCTGGGGGCTATTTTGACGCAAAATACCGCATGGAGAAATGTCGAGACAGCGATCGCCGCTCTCAAAAAAGAACATGTATTCACACCTAAGGCACTGCACGATTTGCCTGTCAAATCTTTGGGTCATCTCATCAGATCCTCGGGATATTACAATGTCAAAGCAAAACGCCTCAAAAACTTCCTTAGACACCTGGTAGACAATCACGGCGGCGAACTTAAATCTCTTTTTAAATCAGAGATCCCCGCACTAAGAAAAGAACTCCTCGCAATCAACGGTATTGGCAAAGAGACCGCTGACTGTATGATTCTTTACGCGGCGGAAAAACCAATTTTCGTTGTTGATGCTTATACGAAGAGAGTCCTAATGAGGCACAA
>CAILAO010000624.1 GCA_903832105.1 uncultured Pseudomonadota bacterium
CAATTGCCATGTTGAGTCTGAAATAAAGGAAAGTATCGATAAAATTACGAATGAGGACATTCCCAAAACACTAAATTTCATTTTATCGAATGTTACTAAAATGGATACACTAATAAACGGGCTTTTTCAAATAATCACGATAGCTTTTTTTTATGTCCGAAAGAGAACATGCAAAAGAATCTTGCCTTTCTCTCACTAATTTACAAAAGAAAATTGCTACTAAAATCCAAAGCAAGAAAGAAAGTCCAAGAGTGCCTCTCACAAGAACATTTAAAACGTTGGGGTGTGAGCCTTTTAGAATAGGAGGCCCGTAGCGGTCTAGAAAATAATCAAGAACTTCGGCCTTTGATAGACCCTCTTGAAGCTTTGCTCTGATCGTTGATTTGAGGTTTTCTGCGATTGGAGCGTTTGATTCAAGGACGGAACTCCCTGAACATGCTGGGCATGAAAGTTCCGAAGCAATATCATTAAAAAGAACTTTGCTTGGTGAGTCAATTAAAGACGTCTGGCCAGGAAGAAAAGAATGAATCAAGAGTGCCGCTAAGCAAATGATGCTCAACAAAAGGCACCAAATCATTGCATGAAAATATTTTAATGCTATGAAACGTTTTGTGAAGAGAAGGATCGCTCCCACGAGCAAGACGAAGCCTCCAAGCCAGACAAAATTTGCAAAAGGCCTTAATTGAACACGAAGTTTAACAACGGGTTCTTGAGAGGTCGTTTCTACTGAAAGAAGTGAAACGTGAAAATCTTGGGTTAAAGAGCTTAGAATGGCTGGCTTACTAAGAATTCGATTTTGGGACAGCCCACTTGAATGACTCACAAGAGATGGGAGAAGACGTTTTTTATTGCCTGTACCTTCGTCTACGAGCACAGTTGCAATGATGTTCTCGGATTCGTTATAGGGTGATAAATTTCGATCATTGTAGGATACTTTTTTAAGATAAACGCGGTGCTCAAAAATCGATTTCGTCTCCCCTTGCTGCAAGCGAAGCTCATCATCAAGATTTCTATAATTTCCAAGAAATCCGAGTGCCATAATAAGAAATCCAAAATGGATCAGACAAGAAGCTGTCATCCAAGATGGTATAAGAGCTTTTCGAGATCTGAAAATACGAACAAAGGAAGGAATAAGGAGTCCCAGGGAAAAAATGCCAAACCACGAAAGTATTTGGTTAAAATAAGAAGCCCCGAAGTTTAATGGGATACCAGCAAGGTGCTGAGCAAAAACAGGAAGTACAAAGCTGGAAAAAATAATGAGAGCAAAAACAAGAAAGAAAATTACCGTGCCGAAAAGCGGGATCGAACCAGCGGAGAACGACGGACGTATGACAATTGGTCGTGGGAGAATGATTTTACCGTTGATCTGGAGAAAAAGAACAAGCGAGAAGAGGATTCCCAAGGTTGAAAGATAGACCAGTACATAAACCGTTTCAATGCTCCCTTTCGTATAGGAGTGGACAGAGGACAAAAGGCCTGTTTTAACAAGAAATGTCGTGAGAAAAGGGGCGAAAAACGCTGCCGTCGTGATGAAAGCAGTGACTTTCGGATGCCAAAAGATAAAGCGAGACTTTCTCTCAAGCGAGAGCAAATGAATGTTGGCAAGTGAAAGACTCCATGGAAGGAGGCTCATGGTTTCCACGGGATCCCATGACCAATAGCCGCCCCAACCAAGCTCTAAGTATGCCCAACGGCCACCAAGCAGGATTCCGGCGGTGAGCAGAAGCCAACCCAAGAGGGTCCATCGAAAGCAAGTTTGGACGGCCTCCTGATTCATCTGACCGCGAAGAATCCACGCCAAACCAAAAGCGAAGGGGATCAGAAGTGAGGCGTACCCAGCGAGAAGAATGGGAG
>CAILAO010000625.1 GCA_903832105.1 uncultured Pseudomonadota bacterium
GGAACTACAAAGGGTCTTCCATCTGATATTAAAAATAGCTTTATAAGACTTGGAATCTACCATCTTCTTATTGTGAGCGGTCTTCATATCTCGCTGGTCAGTTGGGCTTTGACGTTTATATTTCGTCTGCCTTGGCAAGTGGCCTACGCTGTTAGATTGATTTCGCCCTCACGATGGGTCCTTATTGCGTCTAGTATTGACGTACTGTCTGCGGTCATGGCCGTGATCTATGGATTTTCGACGGGCATGACCTCACCAGCCCAGCGTTCTGTTCTTTTGTTTTCGACCCTCAGGCTGAGCCGCGTGTTCACGGGACAGGTTCCTCTGCGGAAGCGGCTCCTGCTTTCAGCGGTGTTGCAGGCAACCTTTTTTCCTCTGGGATTTTTTAGTATCGGAACATTGATGAGTTGGACCGCTTATTTGATTTTGATCTCAATGTCGCTGGAAGTTGGGAAACAATTGCATGAAAGCACTTTAAAACGATTCTTGCGGTCAATCGGACACACATTTAAGTCTCAAGCTAAACTAACGGTTCTCGCCGCCGCGTGTTTTGGTCAATTTGCTTTTGTTGGCCTTATCACCAATGCCATTTTCATCCCGACTTTCCCCATTGTTTTGCTCTCCTCTGTTATTCTCCTTTTCTGGCAGGATCCGACCAGTATTCTGGTAAATATTGCCCTGTCGTTTCACCAGTGGCTTTTCCTCATCATCACTGAACTTGGCGATTTATGCGCGGATAGACCCTGGCTTTTTCTCGAACTGACACCGGAAAATTTCATTATTAGAAGCATCACGATTCTAGCGGCGGGTTTGATTTGGCTAAACTTGGTACGGTCGATTAGTCAGAAAGACGTATTATAAGATATAAAGAGGTACAAACATCTCATCACTACTTAATCCACCGTGATGACCAACGCATTTGTGCTGCTTTTTTTGAGGGTAGTTGCAGTAAATGGTACCGCGATGTTTCGGAATTGCCCAGAAGGTCCCTAGGCGGTTTTTTGCCTCTTCTTCTAGTTTTTCTAACGTTAAAGAATCTCCAAACAATCCGAGAGAGAATATCTCTGAAGAGGTCAAAAGAACAAATTCGTCACCAAAGCGATCCAGAAATGCCTTTTTAAACTCATCATCATGTCCTTCTTTCACGTGAAAAATCGGCGTTCGCTTCTCACCGGTTGGGAACGTATTGAGCATCGCTAAAAGTGGGTCGTCAGGTTCAAGAATCATCTTTGGTTCCGGTGAAGAATCGATTTGACCATGATCCGCCGTTACCAACATTCTGACATCTTTCGAAAGCACGCGAGCTATGCGCTCGATCGCGCGATTGACCGATTTCAGGCATTCAAGCGTGCTCGGTGCCGCGGGACCTTTTTCATGACAAAGAGAATCCAAGACCGGAAAATAAAAATATAAAAAAGTTCTCTCTACCGCTTTCGATGTGAGTTCGATCGTCTTCGCAACGGCATCATTTAAATTTTGATAGCCAACACGTGTCCCAGAACCGCAAAAATAAGTCGTATAAACGCTTCCTTCGAATTGGGCAGGATGGAGGAAGAGATGTTTAAATTCCGCTGAACGCGGAAGACTTGGCTTAAGAAAGACGTCTCGATCTGAAACGTTAAACTCTTTTAATGGTCGTTCACTTACTGATTCGACAAAAGGCAACGGTTGGACCGAAAGATTATGTTTTTTTAGAAAGATGTTCCACGAATGAATTCCGTGCTCTACTGGCCAGACTGCTGTTGCAAGGGTCGTTAAGGCTGCCGATGTGCCGGAGGGGAAAACAGACTTTAAAACAAGTGGTTCTTTTTGACCGAGGAAAGAATGCTTCTCAAGTCGGTCAATAAAACACATTCCCATGGCATCGATAAGGATCAGCACGATATGGCGAGAGTCTTCTATTTTAGAACAAAGGCCATCAATAAGGCCTTGCCGGCCACTCGTTTTTTCGAAGGACATATTAAGTTTTTGCGCCAAGGCGCGAGAAAAATCATAAAGACAGGGGGCTTCGTTACCTAAGAAATGGACATTTCCACTTCGCTGCCATTCCCTCAAACGATCACATTCACTCATGACAATAATTCACTTTGTGCTATCGCTGACTCTTTGAAGATTTTCTCTTCTGTTGTAAGGAAGAAAGAATTTTTAAGTGGTTGTCTGCCGTTGTATAGATGCGAGTATCTAAGCCATCTGTCGCCATGAAGCTTTTTACAAGGGTCATTGCCTCGTTCCAACGTCCCTCTTTGGCGAGTTGAATGCTCAATGCCTCTATTGGCTCGAAGCAACTCCTACACGCATCCTTGGCGCGATCTAAATAATCCCTCGCATTCGCAGATCGTCCCATCTTCTTATAGACGACTCCTAACTGAAGAAGACTTATATAAAATACCGGATTTTCTTCGAGTCCCTTTTTGTAATAGTACTCAGCTTTTTCCAAGACTCCCTTTTTCTCGTTTATCAACCCAAGATTATGATAAACGCGTTCTCGATTCTGATACTCCGAAAACTCCGACGTTTTCAAAAGAGACAAAAGAATTTTTTCCGCCTTATCGTACTCACCCATATCAATGTGCGCTGAACTTAGGTTGAGGGAGATATAGATCGCTGGTTTCAATTTATAAGCCTGCTTTAAGTACTCAAGCCCTCTTTTGGCATTTTTGAGCGCTATCTGAGTGAGGCCCATTAAGTTATACAGATCGGCGTCTTTAGGATTGACTCGAAGCAATTCGCGCAGTTCACCAAGCGCCTTGACGGGCTCACCAGAATTCAAATAATTAAGCACGATTTCCTTTTGGGATTGAAGGATATCCATTTCTTTGGTCGATGAATCCTGATTAAGAGTCTGGCACCCAATCATTAATAGGAGGGACCCAGCAAAGATTCCCCAGAGAATCCAAAAGCCAAAAATGCTTCTAGCGTTCCTAGTCATAAGTTTGAACTCCTTAAGTCTAAGGTAAATTTTATCAGAAGCTTGGCGAGACCGCTTGCGATTACTTTCGTTCGCAGCTTGGTCATGGCATATCGCTTTGATTTCATTTCAAAAAGACCGCTCAGGCAATTTTCATTGTTCAATTCATTATAAACTATGGTATGAAAGAGGAGTATTACGGTGATTTCACAGTGCAAAATAAAAGTTTACGTAGAGATTCTATGGACTTAGAGTCAATAAAGATATTGGAAGAGCGGCGCCTTGCATTTGGCCGTGAGCTGCAGGCTAAAAGAGCAGAGCGGGGTTTTTCACGAGAAGACTTGGCTTATACGACGAGGATCTCGTTATCATTTGTTGAAGCCCTTGAAGAAGGAAAATTCCACGATTTACCTGGTGTTGTTTTTGGCAAGGGGTTCGTTAAAAATATCGTGAAGATTTTGGATTTTGATTCTCATGATATTCTCGAAGCCTATGATCGCTGCTGGGATCCCTCAGATAGTAGGTTAAAGGACCTCCCCAAAGGCACAAGACCTGTAAAACCACCAAAATATGATCTTGCAAACACGATGTCTGAATTTGTGCGATTGCTCTTTGCCGTTCCTCCTCGAATGGTCATTTGGCCCGCTGTTGTGTTATTTGGTGTTGCGACTATTATCACCCTATCACTCTATTTGAATCCCAGAACTGTCGTCGAGGGGTTGCGAGAAAAAAGTCACGGTATTGCCACAAATTGGCATCAACACGTCGATAGGTTTAGAAATGGCTCCTGGTTTCATAGATCTAAGGTGATTTCTGGAACTGGGAAAACCGCCACGTCCTCCTATACTCCCACCGAGTTGACCGATCGGGGTGCCATTGATGACACAATATCAGGCCTCGAATTAACAACACCCCAAGATCAGCCGGAACTTCTCGATTCCGCACTGACCGCGATGGAAGATCTCGCGGCACCTACTATCACCACCAATGAGGTTTCGCCTCCAAAGGTTCCTGAAGAGCGCACAAAAATAGCGAAAGAGCCGATCGCAAAAAAAGCGCCAGAAAAGAAAGTAAACATCACGAATAGCGATCGAACACTAAAAATTGTTACCACCCAAGGAATCGCTGAGAAAAAGTCGCTCAAGGTTGTCGTCCGTTCGCCAGTCGTCCTCAGGATCAAACTTGATAAGGACGAGGGCTCGACAGAAACCTATTACCCGAGGACTTATCAGTTTCACTTTTGGGATGAGGCACAACTTATTATTTTTGATACAGCAGCTGCTGAAGTTTGGCTTAATGACAAAATAATTAGGCCTTTCGGAGAAAAAGGGAAGATCCAACGAATCAGTCTTTCTTCAAAAAATCTCAATACTCCCAGATCTCTTTAAAATATCTTTCATTTCAGTTGGTTATTAGTTTCTCGCGCTCGCTGTCTGAGTCTTTTTTTTTTGTCCACCCTAAAGTCCTTCTGCAAAGTTCCGAAAGCAAGAATGAAGGTTGCAATATATCTTCGTAGGTGATTGGTGGGCAGGATTTGAAGGTCATGAAAATGGCCAGAATTCGTGCGGAGATGGATGGGAATTTGTGCGGGTCCATGAAGGACCGAATCGCCATGAGGGCGGTTTTATAGTCTCCTTACCTATCAGTTTCCAAACATTCATGTTATTTAGGGAGTTAATGTTGGTTTTAGGCTTGCGCCTAATTGGGTCGACGGCTATTTTTTAAGGCATCAATGGCATCCCGATGAAACCCGCAATATTAGCATCCCTGGGCGACGTCTCAGAATACTCCCAACAATTGAGAGCTGAAGGTCGAACGCTTGCCTTTGTGCCCACCATGGGAGCGCTCCACGATGGTCATCTTTCTCTCGTAAAAACAGGTAAAAACGTTGCTTCCGACGTCCTCGTAAGTATTTTTGTTAATCCAACTCAATTCGGTCAGAATGAAGATTTTTCAAAATACCCTCGAACCCTAGAGGCCGATGTAGAAAAGCTCGCCGAAGCGGGTACCAATGCTGTCTTCACCCCTTCGACTAACGATATCTATCCGGACGGCTATCAAACAACCGTCATTAATCGCGCCTTGTCACAAGATTTGTGCGGTAGGTCGCGGCCAGGGCATTTTGAAGGTGTTCTTACGGTTGTTTTAAAACTTTTTAACATCGTCAGACCGCATTACGCTATTTTTGGTAAAAAGGATTATCAACAGTGGCGCTTGATTGAGAGCATGGTTAGGGATTTTAATCTCGATTCTAAAATTGTAGGTGCCGTAATCGTTCGGGAGGTGAACGGTCTCGCGATGAGTAGCCGTAACCAATACTTTTCGCCCGAAGAACGTTTAAAAGCTGGAATTATCTTCAAAGCTCTAAATGCTGCAAAAGAGTGCGCCAAAGCCGGTTGTCGAGATGTAGCAGTACTTTTGAGTGCTGCAACTAAAGTTCTTAACGAGTGCCCAGAACTGACACGGGAATACTTGGAAATTCGGAGCCAAAA
>CAILAO010000626.1 GCA_903832105.1 uncultured Pseudomonadota bacterium
ACTGGCGGCTCCTGTGACAAAGCGTCTTTCTGTTAAAAACACTATACCACGGGACTGCCCGTGAAGCTCATTTATTACACGTGCTTAACCCCCAAAAAAACACTTTTGCAAGAGGCTCAACAGATAGACTAAAGGATATTTCCGGCCAAATCCAGAGCGACTGGCAAAGGCTACTCGACATAAAGTCCCAAATACCGCCGCTCGAATCCGCAAAGACAAACCTTGAAGCATCAAAGAAAAGCATTGATAAGTCGATTGAGAGTGCTCAAAAAAACCTTGATTCACTTAATATCAAAACAGAATCGTTGCAAAAATCCATCTCGGAAGCCCAATCAGATTTGAGAGCGCTTGAACAAACCAAAAAGACAATGTCTACGGAGATTGAAAGACTTCAGAAAGAACTTCTGCCAGTTTCGACACAACTCGACAATTCACGTCAACGAGTCCTGGAATTGAAAACAGAGATATCGGGTCTAGAAGCTCTCAAGGCTGGTCTTGAGGGTTTTGTCGTAAAGGCCCAGAGCATACAAGATGAAATAACCGAGAAATCTCTGGAAGATTTGCTTATTGTGCCAGCATGTCTGGAGGGCAGGACCAAGGCAAATTCTAAAGTTACAGAGTCAGAGGCATTAGAAAATGTTCGTGATAGTTTGAAAAAAATGAATCTTTCTTATTCCAAACGGGTCATTAAATCTTTTCACACCAATTTAAAAATTAGTCACATAAGCCCAATGGTAGCCCTTGCGGGAATTTCCGGAACTGGAAAAAGCGAGCTGCCTAAAAGGTATGCTGGTGCTATGGGGCTTCATTTCCTTCAGATGGCAGTGCAACCTCGATGGGATAGCCCTCAAGATTTGTTCGGCTTCTACAACTATTTGGAACAGCGATACAAGGCAACGGAACTGGCAAGGGCGATGGTGAGACTCGATCGATGGAATTGGCCTAAGTATTCCAAGCCGTACGAAGATAAAATACTACTAGTGTTATTAGATGAAATGAACTTGGCCCGTGTTGAATACTATTTCAGTGAATTCCTTAGCAGACTGGAAGGGCGGAAGTCGGTAAATCCAGAAAATCCCCTGTCTCGCCAACCTGTTGAAATGGAGTTGGATCTTGGGAGGAAAAAAGGGGAGATAGGAACAAAACGAGTTTTTCCGGCTCAGAACGTCCTTTTTGTGGGTACAATGAATGAAGATGAATCAACACAGAGCATGTCGGATAAGGTTATCGACAGAGCGCCTGTGATTAGATTTGCTCGACCGAAAAATCTGGTTGACCAACCACCCCAACCTGAAATCAACAACACCGACGCAGCGACATACCTGCCAATTGATACATGGCTAACCTGGCGCAAAGATCTGGACAGTCTTTCTCATGATGTTCTTGACAAGGTTGAAAAATGGATAAGCCGCCTAAACAAAGCTCTCGATGTTTTTGGTAGACCGTTTGGACATCGGTTAAATCAGGCTATCTTGGCCTACGTGGCAAATCATCCTGATATAATAAATGACCAGAACGTCCCAAACGCGAGGAAAGCGTTTGCTGACCAATTGGAGCAACGAATTTTTCCAAAACTTCGCGGACTTGAGATGGAGTATGGCGACAACGAGGACTCCTACAAACGAATATTGGATCTTGTTAAAGAGGAACTACAGGACGAGGAACTCGGTGACGCTTTCACAAAGTCTAAAGAAAAAATCTTATTTACTTGGGTAGGTGTTAATCGAGAAGAGGAAAAATAATGTCGTTGGCATTTCTACTGAAATATCCCTGGGGTCTTTATGAGACTGAGAGTCGTATTCGCATGAACCCCAAGGAAAATATAGAATCAGCCAATTGGCCTTTGATTCTAGCCTCTATCAGCAAAGTTCAAGTGCGATTAAAGAATCGACGAGTACAACCGCAGCCGGAGGGTCTCCCCTTTAACTGGGGAAACTTCGAGATGAGCTTTTTTAGCATCCCCGCTGTAACTCATCAAGAACGGCAAAATATGATTGTCTATCTTACTGACACTCGTCGGAACGAGGTGGCTTATCCACTAGATATTGTAGATTCCCTAGTCCGTCCCAAAGAAAAAGGAAATGGTAAGGACCGGTCCGATAATCCGGAAGCCGATCGACTGACAGAGCTTATGAAAACCATGTTTGCCCGAATTCAAGACATCATAGAAGCCGCCATGGAATCTGAATCAAGTCGAAGGAGATTAAGGTTATCGTGGGAAAGGGTTGCAGAGAGGATGCTTGAAGACCAGATAGGTGACCGCGGGCCTTTTAGAGATTTAATCGTCAAGCATTCTGAACAACTGCACAAAACTGTTACATCCACAGCGGAGAGACCCCGTCGCGTTCTAAACAGGGTTAGACGTTCAATGTCGGTTTCCAAAATTCAGGAGCTAGACTCCGCTTGTCTTACTGATTATATTCGCAAACCAGGGATAACCCCTGCCCAAAAAGCTGGCGCTAGACAGGAATTGCTAGGGATCGATCGAGAAGAAACTTATGACACTGTAGAAAACCGTGTCTTGAAAGATTTTCTTAAACGATCATACGGGATGGCCCAGATGTACCTCAGGGCATTCTCCAGGTATAAAGAAAGTGGTCGTTATTTGAGGGTTCAACAGTACGGTACAGCATGTCGCCGACTATCCCATGACCAGGCTTTCGATAAGATTTCTTCACTGCGTCATCAGCCAACTCCCAATTACGTACTATTGTTTGATCCCGCTTACCACAAAATTTGGATGGGCTACCAAGAAATTCTTAGGCAAGAAGACGCGGAGGATGATGCATGGCGATGGCAGCATAGACTTTGGGCAGACTTGGGGCGGATCATTATTCATTCAAGCCTTTTTTTGATGGCGCCTCCGAATTATGGTGTGCCAGCAATATCCCCATTGTATTTGAGATCAGAACAGTCCAGAGGCCGCTGGACGGACGACATCCCTCAGTCAGCGTTTTTCGTTCTTAACA
>CAILAO010000627.1 GCA_903832105.1 uncultured Pseudomonadota bacterium
AGAGGTAACGAAGTGTGATTGCCTTATTACCTATTGCTTCCCCACGGAATTTGTTTATTTTCAATGCTTCATCATAATAGTAAAACGCCTCGACGAATCTCCCCATATCCCGCAAACAATTTCCCAGATTTGTATTTATTTGTGCAAGAAGTTGAGGATCAACTGCATCTTTTGATTTTTTTGCGATATCCAGAGCCGTACGGTAATATTTTTTCGCAAGCGAGAATGTTTCACCAATTTCCCCTTTTTTAAAATATTCCCCGGATTCCAAATCCCATAGAGCGAGATAACCATTTGCCAGATTGTAGTATTCAGCTACCAAGACACGATCTTCAGAATTTTGGCTGACTAATTCCTCGATATAGTTTTTCCCACGAGAAATCAGTTTTTTATCACGAGTATTTTTACCCAAATCAATCATTAATCCACCGAGATTGGATTGAATTTGTAAATGGATGACTGGATCGGAGATAGTTTGTAACTCGGCTTCAATTTCTAAAACGAGTGCTGTTGCGTGAGGAATGTCTTCAGAATTAAAAAATTCATGTGCTTTATTGTATTTCTCAAAGATTTTCATTACACTACCTTCGGAATTTAATCATTCTCAATCCTAATCCCCCCGCTCATAAGTTTCGGCAGCAAAGAATCGCGCAGCGTGACGAGCGTTCGTGATTCAATATAATTGACAATAATTTTGTTCAATATCGGCGTCATTATTTTATCCATCGCCATTAACTGCTCGGAGGTTGGAATGAGGACCATCGAGTCTGATAAATGATGACGTTGAATATGTCCCATTGTGGTTGCTTTTCCTTCAGCGATAAGCCGAAATTCTGGTAAATGGTGGAGCACCCAGAAATAATAGAACCATTTCGGATATTTTTCCGAGAAGACTTTGAAAAGATGTTGATTCAACGCACCTTGGCCACCATACCAGATCACAACTTCAAGACTTCCAGACCATGAAAAAAGGATATCGCCATCTTGAACGATAAACTCTGAAGGAATAGAGGTACTTGCTTTATCGCTGCCATCTGTGTTTCCTTTGCGCAATTGGGCAATTTTGATAACCGGCAAATATTCTCCTCCCTCTGGTGGAAAATTTTGTAATGCCAATCCATTAAGGAAAGTAGCAACACGATCAAGTGGCGCAATCCTCCACCCTTTCGGTACCTCACACCCATCCACATCTTCAAACTCACTCGGAAACAGCACCGCCGTCTCTGCGTCCATTCCCTCCGGCTGCCTGCCATCTGCCTTTGCCCGGACCGGATCGAAGTCCACGAACCATGACTGGAAAATCGCGCGAGCCATTGCTTCGAGCGTTTCGTTTATCTGGCGGTTGATCTCGATTTTGTCATCGAGTGAGCTGAGGATGCGGGCGATAGTACGCTGAGTGGCAAGTGAGGGAATTAATACGGAGAGTAAGTGAAGATCATTTCTATTTACACCCGGAACACTGCTCTTATCGCTGCAAGACGAGAAATCAATCGTTCTTAATAAGTATGAGGCGAATAGAGGGTCATTTCCGTGAAAATCTTTAACAAACAATGTTGTATTCAATGGCCAGAAATCGTCTTCTATGAAAAATACTTTTCCGATAGTTCCATATCGACC
>CAILAO010000628.1 GCA_903832105.1 uncultured Pseudomonadota bacterium
AACATTGTTTTAAAAAATTCAATTGATCGAATCATCTACAAGAGAGGTATTGGAACTCCGGGATACGCAATTTGGACGTTGCTAAATCAGTGTATCGCAAGATGTTCATTCTGCCATGATGGGGGGCCTGACAGTGACGGTGGGCGATACTTTCGGAAGGCTGCTTTCTGTCCATCGACGGAGTCTACTTGGGAGGCGTATGAAAATATTGCGAGAAATGTTGGAGGAATCTATTTTTGCGGGGGCGAACCACTCCTTCATCCTGAGATCACTCAACTCATCCAGCGTGCATCGAAAAGTCGACGCATGCCGCTTTTTATAAATACGAATGGAATCCTAGTGGGATCTAAGCTTCTTGACCGGGAATACTTCAGTGGTTTACAAACGATTCGAAGCATTGATTATTTTATTGTGAGTGTACACTCACTTAATCCTTTCAAGGTGGCAGACACCTTCAGGACTGCAGAGGGTGTTTATGATGCTGTGAATCAGCTCCGCTATCTTCATATTCTAAAGTGGCTTCAGCCTTTAGGATTTCGCTTGATGATCAACACGGTGATCCGTGAAGACAATCTTGATGATGTCCGAGCGATTGCTGACTGGGGCGAGGAGCATGATGTCCGGATGAATTTCGTACCGGTTTTCTTTGGTAGAAATTCTATACCGACTGTTTTTAATAGCAAACAATACCAGCTGCTTGCGCAAGATCTACTTCAAAGAAAGAAAAGAGGAGTTAGGATTTACGGCGATTCTCGAATGTTAAAGAAACTCTTTCTTGGAAAGCCTTACGATTGCTATCCTTCGGCAAGAATACACGTTCAAACTGATCAAAATGGCGCCTACGTTATCCCCTTTCCTTGTTCTGGGAATCCCATCGTAAGTATTCCTGTAAAAGCAATTGAACGTGGAGAGAAAATTGAATTAAATATTTTAAATAGGTCTATTCAGCTCGACCTCTCAAAGAAAAGTTGGCGTCAGATACTGCAAAGCCTGATCCAAAATCATATGCCATCATCTTGCGAAAAAGGGAGCTGCTATCTTGCGCAGGACGTTTCAAGCGAACTTTTTTATAGGGCAGAGCGAGTTTTTTCGTTTGTTGCTGAAGAAACTTGGCTAAACGGGAAGCGCCTAGTGACAAGACGTCTTTCAAGGGCGCGGGACCTATTCCGCAACGTGAAGGGTGGAATTAAAGAAAAACGTTCAGACATTGAGTTATCGTTTCAAAGCTTGACTAATTCGCTGGAGAGGCCGTGATGGTTTTTGCGCGAATATTTGCACAGATTTGCGTGATTTTGTCTATTTTGCTTCACAGAAGCTTGATGCTGAGTCTTCCATACTTCAAAATTCCCGTCACCGAACACCCGTTAGAAAATATTTTAAGTGGGGTGCTTTCAGACGCTTCGGTCGCTATAGGTCTTGTGGGGGCAATCCAATTATGTGCACATCTTTTTCGCACATCAAGACTTCGGTGGCTGATGGATTTTTTCTTTATTGTTTTTGCGCTGCTTGTGAATATCGGTCTCACATGTCATTTGCATTACGTTGAATTTTTTGGGTTAACGTTGCGACCTTTTCATCTCATGCTCGCTCATGTAAAAGATTTTTGGACCGTAGGTCCGGGCATGGTCACCGCCTCTTGGAAGTCGATAGTTCTTTTGGTGGTCCCTTGGTCTCTCGCCTTACTTTTTGGTCGCCTACTCACTATGCGAAAGCGATCCGTTTCTTTTGAAAATAATTGCCGTCAAATTTCAAAGCAAAAATATCTTGTTTATGGCGTCTTTTTGATTCTTGGAATCATTTTTTCTGAAGCGCTAAGCTCAATGTTAGCTGTGCTCCCTAATGTGAATCCTGAACTTAGATATAATCCGATCAAGAGCTTTTATGAGAATTTAGTTGAATTTAGACGTTACCAAAATTTGCCTCGACCAAATAAGGATGACGTCGAAAAGATGCGGGAGTTTTTCGCTGTATCTGGTAGGCATTATGAGAAGGATCTTTTGGAAGATAGATATCCTTTTTGGCAAACGGCTGTCCCATCAATTAATACCGCATCTAACGAGATAGAAAGAACACTGAAAGATTTTTTGGACGAGGAAGCAGGAAAAAAGGGTCCCTGGAATATTCTTTTAATCCTATCAGAATCTCTTCGCGCACACGAAATCACGGCTTTTGGTAATCATGAGGAACTTTACCGAACGCTTACCCCGGCGATGACAAAAATTGCCTCAAAGAGCATTCGATTTGAGGAAACATATCATGTTGGAGAGGCAACAAAATTTGGGCAAACGGCAACGCTTTGCAGTTATCTGGATCTTCAAAACTATCCTCTGATGATCGTCGATCCCACGATCTCATTGGTGTGCCTTCCCGATATAGCGAAAGAAAAGCTTTATTTTACCTATTTTTTCTATGCCGGGGATAACCAGTTTGATAATCAAGATCTATTTTACCGGTCGCATCATATAGACAAAATTCTGGGAAGAGAAGCTTTCCCACCCTCGAAAGAAATTGGAAAATGGGGAGCTTCAGATCACGAACTTTTCGAAAAATCTCTTTCTCTTCTAAAGGACGCGCCGAAACCGTTTTTCGGAACGATTCTTACTGTAACGAATCATGAACCGCACGTGTTGCCTATGGACGCTCCTTCGACCATTCGAAGAGATCTGCCGATATTGGACCAGATGTTGCAGTATGTTGATTGGAGTACGGGCGATTTTCTTGAAAAATTTTCAAAAAAGTTTCCACATACCATTATCATTTTGACCGCTGATCACGGAAGTTCTCGTAAAGAGCCGTTCTCAAAGGGTCAGGTCTCACCAGCGTTCATAAGACGCATGGCTCGCATTCCTCTCTTGATTTATGTTCCTGGAATGCCGTCGTCATTACAAGGTGTTTCGCTGCGACATCTAACGAGTCAAGTTGACATCGCGCCGACCCTTCTGACTCTTTTGGGGTGGGGAAATACACCGCAGCAGTTTTCTGGAGTTGACGCTTTTTCGAGAACCACAGAGCCGATCTTTGTTGATTGGTTTGCGGATCTCTTTAAGGCAGCTAAGAAAAAAGTTGATTCAACTGATGTTGAAATAACCCCTGTGCCTCAAAGAATGATCGACCTTATTACGTCTTTGATTGTTCACAAAATGTTAGCTCCCGCCCCGTTAAATGGTTGGAAATTAACAAAAGAATAAAGAATTATTCATAAAATCTGTTTAGTTCAACGTTTTAAAAGTTGGGTGATTTTGCACATTTGAGGTGCTTGCCTAAAGTTTGACCTTCTCCATACCGAAAGTAAAGCAACATTATGAGGGAACAAAAATATCACCAGATCATAAGGAGATTGGTCATGAAGAAGAGATTGGCCTTAGTAACGATCGCGCTGTTTGGAGTAACAACCTCGGCTTATGGCGTTGTAGAATTTGAACTTTTCGCGGGAAGCCGCGCGTCTTCTTTTGGAGTCGATAAATCGAGCGTGACGACGGAAGAAGACTCTGATTCGACTGCCAGCGAATCTTCTTCGTCTGAAGAGACAAAAAAGGCCTCTTCAAAATATTCAGGAGCGGAGTTTGGTTTTGCAGCTTATGTTCAGCCAGTCCCGCTTGTTCCTGTGGCCATCGGGCTATCCGCGATGCAGCAAAATTTTAAAGGAAACGAAGGTGATATGAATGAGACAATTTCAGGTTTGTCGTCAGCGGTGGTTTTAACAGCATGGGGTCCCTTGGGTCAGTTTCAACCCTTTGTAAAGGCTTCGTATGATATTTATAGTGATCATAAATATACGGCTCAATATGATGAGTCGAGAATTCTCTCTATGGATCCAGATGAAAAGGTACCAACCAAAATCCAACTCGACGGTAAGATGACTGGTTATCATGGCGCCGTCGGTATCCGGTACCGTGCCGTGCCAACACTTGGCTTTTTCCTGCAAGCTGATTATGGTTCCGAAAAATTTGAGTCGAATCGAATCTCCGTCATGCAAGAAAACTGGGGGCTGGTCGCGGAAAGTGAAGATCTTCCGAAATTTAAGCTTGAATCACTCTCGATGTTGCTGGGTGTTAACGTAGGAATTTGATAAAATCCATAATCTGGTCAAATAATGTTCCTGCGATACCGACGCTCGAAAAATCTATGCAAGACATGACGGAGAAAATTCGCAGTGATTTTCTCATAACGCTTTCGTTTGATGATTGATTAGTACCCAAAAGATATCGAATCAACAGTGTTCATGTCAAGAAGAAATCCAATGCATTTCTCTAAACGAGTCTTTGATTCATTGGTAGAAGAAGTGATACGAATGATATATACGTGTGTATGGTCGTTGAGATCACTTTTTGCTTCGGAATCAGATTTTGCGGAAGGAATCGAGTTGTATGAGTAGAAAGGTTGTACTGCTATTTAAGGTGATCCCTGTTGTTGTCTTGGTTGTC
>CAILAO010000629.1 GCA_903832105.1 uncultured Pseudomonadota bacterium
ATGAGGAGATGAGAGTCAGACTTTCCTGGTCCCGTTTACTTAAACGGGTTTTTAAGATCGGTGTTACGCGATGCGAAACGTGCAGAGGGACGATCCATCCAGAAAACTGCACCACCTACACCTCACCGCCCGCCATCATGAACATGCTGAGGCTCCTCGGAGTTCCGTGCTAGTTTTTTATGATTCACTTACAAGCTTATGCGTACTTTTTTTCACAGCTTCCTAATTGACGGATGAAGAAAAGTTAGTTACCATAAGTATAGAATTTATGAGTTATCACTTATCAAATTGGCAACTATGCAATATAGAAGAGATATAAAGGATAAAATCACACAGTTAGCGCGCTCTTTTCCTGCTATTGTGATGACCGGAGCAAGGCAGACTGGGAAGACGACTTTGCTTAAAGAGATTTTTTCTAAGCACGCTTATGTGAGTTTAGATCTTCCTGCAGACGCCCAACTTGCGGAAGAAGATCCTAAGGAATTTTTAAAACGCTATCCCGCACCTGTCGTTATTGACGAAGTACAATATGCGCCGAGGTTGTTTCGAAATCTAAAAATAGTCATCGATCGAAACAGAGACCTTTGCGGCCAGTTTATTTTAACAGGTTCTCAAAAGTTTACTTTGATGAAGGAAGTTTCTGATAGTCTTGCGGGACGGTGTGCTATTCTTGAGTTGGAAACGCTGTCAGTCAAAGAACTTGGTGATGATTTCATGCAAATGATTAGGAAATTTCCACCTGCTTTTGCTCTCGCACGAGGCGGATTTCCCCAACTATGGAAAGATAAAAATATTCCAAGCACAGACTTTTTTCGGAGTTATTTAGCGACGTATATCGAAAGGGATGTGAGGCAGATTCTTAATATTTCGTCTTTAAGAGATTTTGATCGTTTCATGAGGGCTTGTGCGGTACGGTCCGGTCAGATGCTTAATAAGTCCGAAATTGCCAAAGACGTGGGAATAAGTCCAAAGACAGCAAATGATTGGTTGAGTGTGCTTGAAGCTTCAAACCAAATATGCCTCCTTGAACCCTATTTTGCAAATATTGGTAAGCGTCTTGTTAAATCTCCAAAACTTTATTTTAACGACACAGGGCTTTTGACGTTTCTGTTAGGTTTGACGATGGAGACACTAAGTGATTCTTATCTCGTAGGATCCATCTGGGAAACATATGTTTTTTCTGAACTGCGAAAATATTTGATCGTCCATCATCCTGAAGCGCAGATTTGGTTCTTTAGAGATCAAGGATATGAAGTCGATTTCTTGATTGTATATAAAGGGAAAGTGTTTTTATCAGAATGCAAATGGACTGAACTTCCCAGTAAGCGAGACTTCGCAAGCTGCGATACCGTCAAAACATTTTTAAAGCAGGTGACTTCTAAAACATTTGTCATTAGTCGCGCTGAAAAGCGATTTCCCGTGACATCTGTGAATGAAGCAATCAATGGTTTTGAATTATCTGATTGGATTGAATCACTATAGACAAGCCTTTTCTTGCTCCGAATACTTTAAAAGTTGATAAATATGGGGTTCAAAGCGATTGTTTCAGGGTCAACCCCCCGATTCGAGCCTGTTACGAATTCAAGGAGAGACGCGTGGATACGGGCTAATGACCTCTACGCGTATGCCCCACCCGGCGCGACCATATCTTCTGAAAATATACCTATAAGGATTCGTCACCTGATGCTTGGGGACAAACAAGAATGGATCGGCGCGCCGGTAGGGGTCTCAATAATTTGGAGTACGTCCTCGCTTCGGGTGAGGATAGGTCCGGTTTTTTGGCCTTTGGGGCTACTCCCGCGAAACCGCACGTTAAGGCTCCCTAGACTACCGAAAAAACCAAGATTAATACAAGACGGGTGCTAGAGCTAGAAGCGATACGCGAAGAGCGGAGAAAGACCTAAAGAAAATGGCTGATACGGTGAGGAGTGGATGGAGAGACGTATTTGATTCAAGCGGTATGGCGAAAACCGACGTAGAAAGAATCGCGGTTACGGTAGAGTCTTCTTTAAAAGACTGGGAAAGAGTCTTGGGCAATGCAGGCAAGTTGTGCCCCTACAAATTCGTTATCCGACCAGAATAATATCGCTTTTTGGAGGTTTTTTGGCCGTGCGATGGATGAGTTCATTGGGATTGGTTTGAAATGTAGCTTCTTCCTTCGGGTCCAATAAATCGATGGTAAGGTGATCGGGAATTTCACTCAAGAAAACTTTCTTAATAAACGTGGATTTTCCTGATCCTCGAGGACTAAAAATGGAAAAACTATAGTTATTTTTGAGTGTTACAGTTCTTTTTGACATAACCCCAATACATCGCTTATTTTGGGTTTATGCAACCGGATTATCCCCTTGGAGTACCACGAAATCAGAAACCCCTTGCCTGTCAATGGTTTCATATTTAGTTGAATTTTGTTCCCTAAGCCCCGAACCTTGCTCCCCATAAACCATCCCTATCCCCATCCTTTTTAATTGACTGCAGGATGAGGATAGGGATGGGGCAAAGGACGAGGGGCTTGGGAAATAGGGGTTTTGGGAATTGGGGAGGGAGAAAGGATAAAAGTGTTACCTATGTGTCCGGACTAAAATGTTACCTATGTATCAAGACTGGACCCTTTGTATTTTATAATAAATGTTACTTTTTAGTCGTTGACCGTGATTTTATAGTAATGTATAGAATGGGCCTGTGCAGGATAGTTCGTGTTATTGTTATTTGCCAGTTATTAATATAATTATAATATTCTAAGTCTGCCTTAAGAGGAATCTATGAAACGTCTTCCCGTCTCGATACTTGGAACTGGTAAATACCTCCCTTCTAAAAAAATATACGCTGCTGAAATGGATGAACGTTTGGGCCTCGCGCCTGGAGAGTCTTTTAGAATGTCTGGGGTGGAAGTTCGGCATTATGTTGATAAAGAATCCGCGGCTGCGATGGGGGCTTCTGCGGTTCGTATGGCGATGGAGAATGCCAGGATATCTGTTAAAGACATCGATGCGATCATTTGTGTTGGAGCAGCTCCACAACAGCTTATTCCATGTACAGCGGCTTTGCTGCAAAAAGAATTGGGATTGGAGACCTCAGGGATTCCCTGTTTTGATGTCAATTCTACGTGTCTTGGTTTTATCACTGGTCTTGAAGTAGCCTCCTCAATGATATCTGCCGGGGTATACAAAAAAATATTATTAGTTGCTGCCGATATATCTTCCATTGGAATGAATTGGAAGGAACCAGAAAGTGCGAGTCTGTTTGGTGATGGTGCTGCTGCCGCTGTCGTGGGAGAAACTTCGGAAGGACTTCAATCTGAAATAATATCATATAGAATGGAAACTTATAGCAGTGGTAGCAATCTTTGTGAGTTGGTGGGGGGAGGAAGTATCCTTTGGTCTACTGCTCATACGGAGGAAAATCACGATCGATATTTGTTTAAAATGGACGGACCAAGAGTGTTTAAGTTGGCTTCCCAATTGCTTCCAAAATGTGTAGATAGACTTCTGAAAGATACCGGAATTAGATTGTGGGATATAGATTTTATTGTTCC
>CAILAO010000630.1 GCA_903832105.1 uncultured Pseudomonadota bacterium
AGACTAGTAGGGATTCGTTCGGGAGTAAAATTCAAAAAGTGAGCGCTGATTCACGTAAAAGATGGAAAGAGGCAGAGAAGTTAAAAATATCGCATCTTAAAAAGTACAAATATCAGTTTAATCAATTAAAACTATTCGGCGAACTCACTTTGGGCAAGGCTCTCGATCTTCTGCTCACTAAAGGTGAAATAGTCGATAAAATAGGAGATTTAAAATGAGCGTGACGCCAAAGAAAATAAAAATGAACAACTTCATCCTGACCGTTGAATTCTCGGACCGTCAAGTTCGTCAAATCGATGTCCGCACTTTTCTCGGAAACGGACGAAAAGTCGATGAAGTCAAAAAATCACTGGCGATGTTTAACACCGCCTTCATCGAGGACGAACTGGCGATTACGTGGAAAAACGGGTTTTCGCTAGATCCGGATGTTGTCTACGAAGAAGGGATAACGGTTCAACCTGATAGCAGGAGCGATAAAAAGTGAACGGCAAATTTCTTCGTTCACCTGTAGTGGATAAGATAGAAAACCTTTCCCTCATGGAATGTCTTCCCCGACACAGAAAGCCGGCCTGGGAAACATCACTTTAACGGGTTGCCCAAGGGGTGCATGATGAACCATGAGATGTCCTTTCGGCATATATTGCAGCCAGTCTTTGTGGGCGTGTGATAAAAACTTATATTCAGGTCGTGAGAGTTCATCTGAAGTTAGTCGCCCAACCACCCGGGTCGACGCATTGCCGAAAATCCTGGGATGAACATGCGAGGCAAATTGTTGGGCGGTGATCAGCGACAGACCGATGCTTCGTCCGCGTTCGGAGACTTCAAGAAGAAGATCCCGGATCGGATGCGCGCCGGTTCCTCTGGCTCCGTAGCGATTTAGCTCGTCAACAAACAGCATGACATGTTGGGGCAGCCTTCGATGGGGCGATGTCACGTCTGAATAGATCGCTCTGACCAGTTCGGACATGCAAAAGAACTGTTCCGTGATGGTCATGGTCGAAAAATCCAGCACAATCGTTTCGCCGGGCAACGCTGTGGCCACGATGTCCGCGATTGTCGGGAGTTCCGAAATTGGTTTATTTACAAAGACCCCGGTATTTTGATGCTCCAGAACGTGCTGCATGTGGCGGACGAAGCGACGAACGGTCGGCATCGCAAAGTGCGACCATGAGTTGGGACGATTGCCGTCTTCGACAAGAGGGGGCTCTGTCCAGAACGCTTTCCAGGATAAAAAAGCGCCGAACTCGCCGGGATTCTGTTCCCGTGCACTAAGAAGCGCTTCGACCAGGGATTCGAGTGTTCGGGCATGGTCGGGAAGCCCGCACACGATGTGGCGGATCGCCGAAAAACCGGTCTGGATGGAGTAACCGAAAGGCGAGACATCAGGGCGAGCCGTTCCCGGTGCGCCGTTTGGTGCGTAGTATCGCACACGCGGGAACGGTTCCTGCGGTAGGTGCAGCAGATCGTAAATGCGTGCATCAGTGGGCGGGAGTATGGCCTTGCGGTGAATATGCATCAAGTCCTGATGTTTTAAGTTGATGGCAAATGTGGTGATGGGGAGATCATCTTTGACCGCCCGGTGCATCACGCTCCATAGAAGACTCATGAGATAAGACGTCTTGGTCGCGAGGCCCGAGATTCCGCTGGCATTGACGTGTGCCCCTTCGGGACCAAGGAGATATTCCAGTTCGAGTTCGAATGGATACGGGTCTTCACCGGACAAAATATACCCTCCGATGGCTTTATGACCCCGGAGTCCTGTCGCGTGAGGCGTATAGAGAAAGGCCGCACTCCCCGGGCATATCGGGACCGCCCAAGGGGTGCCGCACTTAAGAATTCTCACATGTCCCAGGAGTGAATCTTCCGACTCGTAGACATAGCGCTCGAGAATGCCAAGGCGTTCGCTGCAATTAATCCAAGTTCCGACATCCGGGTAAGGGGGATCTTGCATTTTGATAACGCAGCGGGATTGTTCCGATGCGACCACCTTTCCGATAGCTGAAGTTACCGCGTTCATAGTCTCAATATTCACGTTGTTCATCAAGTTGCTCCCACAGGTAAAGTCCAGCGGCTCGCCACGTTTTTCTCAGTGTGAAATTCAAGAAATTCCCCGGCCAACTCCCCTAAGAAGGTTGCAGCCGTACTGTGCGCCCCGGCAATGCGCTGCCTCGCCGAAGTGATGGCGTTGAAGGCGTCATATAATGTCCGGCCTTCGTAGTTCTGTTCAAATTCCGACTGGATAAATTCGATGATGCGATCGTCAATTTTTTTTCGTTTCAGCCATTGGCTTAGTTCTCCACTGACATTCGGTGATTCCGTACTGGCGAGGGTCTGAAGCATATCGCGGAAGTTTTCAAGATTTTTCATCTGACTGGTCACAAATCGATCGAGTCGGTTTCTTGCGGCTCCAAGGTCATGATTTCCGGGCAATGACATGGATTGCAGTGTCGAAGGAGCGATTGTGAGATTTGAGCAAATGATTCTCAAAAGCTCCGCGCTGGAATAAAGACTGATGTCTCGTTCCGGCCGGTAGGTGACGGCGACGCGGTAGTTGACAATGTCCCCGACTTTGCCGTCGACAACAATTTTATCGTCTTCTTCGGAGAGGAGCATATCGAGTCCCGTGGCGATTTCCGTCGACTTGAAACGATAATGAAGAGCGAGCTTACTTCTAAGCAGGCTGAGCCACATGGCGCCCTGCGTCGGAAGAATGGGAATGCGATGCGCCGGTGTTAATGCCACGGCTTTAGAGCCAGATTGGGACTCGTGTGTCAGCAGCCGAACCTTTCCAGGTTTATCACGGAGATACTGCTTTAAAGCTTCGGTCCTATTTGGACGGGACGTATGATGGCGCTTCGCGAACCTTTCTGCTTCCGACCAGATCTTGCTAAAACCAGTAATCGATTCGAGTACCCGATGTATGGTCATTGACCATGGAATTCTACTTCCTCTCCAGTGGGCAGAGGACAAATTCGGTTCCGTCCAATCGATTGATGACGTATCGATGATCTTAAAGTCATATCCCTTTTCAATGGTCGTGCAAAAATCGCGGAACGAAACCGGATCAGCAAAACTCTCTACCACACTACTTGACGCGCCAGTTGATATTCCATGCTCCATAAAACCTCCTTAGGAAAACTTATTGAGGGTACATGATGGATTGTGTGGGAGACAAAATTTGTCTTTTCTGCCTAAACACCCCTCAAAAAAACTAATATGGAGGTTGCATGTCTTCCACGGGCATGTGAAATTCATTTGAAAGCTATCTTTGAAACTATTTTAACATATCAATTTTATTGTATTATTATGCCTTCGTCATACGATACAAGATCGTCTTGAGTGTCAGTAAGTCTCCAAAACCTAGTCATCGGACCCTGGATATAGTCTCTTTTCAAAGAGTTGTGTAAGGTAGTCTTGCCAGGGAATAAAATGAATGCCGTCCCGTTCAAAACTTCGCGGGGTGCGGCATACGCAAAAAGCTTTTTTGCACTTATGATCAGAAATAAACGAATATAATCCCTTCAACTTACGCGGATTGTCCGATGACTTGATCTCAATTGGGACAATTTCTCCGTGACGCTCGAGAATAAGATCTACTTCGGTCTCATCGTAAGTCCTGAAATAGGACGCGGATATTTCCTGCTCCGTGTACCGGATCAATTTCATTGTTTCGAGGATGATAAAATGTTCAAATGCATCGCCATATAATTGAGTTTCCGGCTTCAAGTCCACAGTAAGCATTTTTTTTAGTGCAAAAACAAAGCCCGGATCTACAAAGTAGAATTTTGGGTTGCTAATGATCCGCTTCCGTACTGATTTGCTGAATGCTGGCAGTAGAAAGCCAAGATAGGTATCCTGCAATATTTCAAAATAAGACTTTATAACGCTGGGGCTGACTCCAACTTTAGGTGCGAGTGTCGAAAAATTCAAAATATTACCGTTTTCGAAAGCTGCAAAATCCAGAAACTGGCTGAAAGCGGGTAAATTTATGGAACGGCTCTCTTCGGCCACTTCTTCCTTAAGATAAGTTTCAATGTATGAATTTAAAAGTTTTTCCTTTGTCCTGGCTTCATCGCTTAAAAAAACCTTAGGTAATCCGCCGTATTTAAGAAATCTATCCAGATTAAAACGGCTTTCAATTTCCAGATAAGAAAAAGGGTAAAGGATATTGGTAAAGGCCCTTCCGCCGAGTAAATTAGCATGTGTTTTTTTAAGTTTTCTCCCGCTAGATCCTGTCAGAATAAAGGAAGGTTTCATTTCGGATTCTATCGATCGATGAATTTCGTCCAATAGAAAAGGGATCTTTTGGATTTCATCGATCACAATAATCGCGTTATTTTTTCTAAGCGCTTTAACTTCATCGTAGATTAAACCAGGATCTTTCTCATAGCGAAGCCGGTCACTCGTCTTTAAAAGATTTATGTATAAATCGTACTCCAACTTTTTCGTAATATACTCTGTTTTACCAGTTTGACGGCAACCAAATATAAAATGCGAGTTATTTAGACCTGTTAGAGACAAAAGCCGCTCAACATACATACAGATATCCTTCGAATATTAGCGTAAAAACAGAATCATGCCTTCTTATTTTACGACATTTTCAAAGGATTTGCACGGGTAAAATCGGTGCCTAATCAGGATTCCTTTCTGCAAGCTGTTCAACGGCTCCAAGAACAATGCGAATTGATGCTCTGGTTTGAGGCGTAAGATTCTGGTCTACCAATGGATCTACTCTCAAGAGATCTAGAAGGGCATAGTTAAGGTCTTCGAGTCTGACTTCTATGGTCACCGTTGGATAAATTTCAAGATCTTTAGCGAGTTCTCTGATCTTCCTAAGATTTTCATTTATTTCTTCATTAATCTGTTTTCTTTTCGCATCCTGCTTTTTTAAGGCATTTTGGAGTCCAATGACTATCCCCATCAAATTTGTGGCTTTGTCTTTTTGTTTAGACTCGATGATCGCCGCCGGGAATTTCTCAACGATCCATGCCGGATCTGAAGACAGTTCGCATTGACCATCAATACTGTTAAGTACCAGAAAGCCTTTGAGCTCCGGATGCTTTTTCTTAAGCTCACCAAAAATCTTTTTTGCCGCTTGATCGACTTTTTCCAGTTCGGATAATTTCATTAATTCATTAACCTCCTATGTTTGAGTCACTTCATTGAGGTTAATTGAGACTGGGGACAAAATTTGTCAGAAGTTGGCACGAGATTTTGCGCTCACTTTTTCTTCTTCGGCTCGTATGTCACGGGATCGACTTCTTCCGTGAAGAAATCCGCTAAATCTTCTCCAGAATCGAATTTTTCTTCGACTTCCTTTGTAGACAATTTTCCTTTCTTGATATAAGGCCTTTGATTTTTAAAAGAATTTGCATAGTCTGTCAGAAATATCTTTTCCCGCTCACCGCCATCGGAAAACGACAGCAATCCATAAATAACAGATGCCAATCCCTCTTCTCTTCTGGAGATCTTATTCGCCCAATAGCGTGCAAAAGAGTATTTTTTGTTTTTGATATAGTATCTTACAATATCATCCACGATATTATCATGACGAGCGTGGGATATCTGATGTATTTTTAAAACCTTGCTCCAATATTCCGTTTCTATGACGTCGTCAATATCTATAAAAGCATCATACCTGATCCCGCGCATTTCGGACTCGTACCAGTAGCTATAAAACAGGCCGTCGTCGTGCAATCTGGAATCTATTTCTGATAATAATCTCCGTACAAGAAACATCTTTTCCGGACTTGGAGCCATGCTCCAAGCTTTTTGAAACGCCCTGGCAATATAGTCGGGATTTTTATCGACCGGAAATTCCTGAATTTCTTCGCAGGATATCGGATAGTTCCAGCAGCATGCGCAAAGATAATTTGATGATTCGTCAAAGTCTCTGACTTTTGGGCTATCGACAAACTTTAGTCTTGACGGACTTTTAGCAAATTTCTTCGATTTTTTTTCCCAACACGCGGCCATGCTTTTCCCAAGGTCAAGAAGATGCTTCTGTTTTAACATATCTATAAGATCTTCACTAAACTCATCAGTACACCAACTCAAAAGCGTCATATCGTTAAACCTGACACATTCATCCATACAATAAACAAACACTCGCTCTGCAAAGTTCTTGTCGCCTTCTTGAAAGGCGCGTTCCATGAGAGGCGGAAAGATCTCGTCCCATTGAATTTCGGGAAAGCTTTTCAGAACTGTAAATATGATGTCAACCAATCTTATCTGTTTCATGGCCTTCACCTGCTCAATCTTTTTAACAATGGCTTTGGTAATATCAGGTTCAAATCAGCATCGGTAATGTGGCCGCTGAAATCTTCCTGATTGCAGTTTGGCAATAAAAGACCGTCGTTGATATTCTTTAATAGGATTTTTCTCTTTTCGTAAAAGACTTTATCTAGTTCTTTCGTTTCTCTAATATCAAGATCCATATCGTCTGAAGATCTATTAGTACTCATCCACTCAAAATGAAATTGAATTCCTTTATTCCAACTAAAACCGCACCAGTCATGAATATTGTACTCTTGGTCATTGAAGAAGTAGTTACACTCCATTTGAAGCTTTGTCGTTTTGTTG
>CAILAO010000631.1 GCA_903832105.1 uncultured Pseudomonadota bacterium
CGATTTTGTTTCTCTTACACGTAAAAATGCCATTTTTTGCCCCTTTCATAGCGGTATTTACCGCTATGCATAATATATAGGGCATTCGAATGAGAAACAAGTGAAAAAGCGAACCTAGCGGCAAAAAAATCTCAATTTAGGTTTATAGAGGATATATTTTTGGGCGGCCGGATGATTTTTACCTATCTTGTAGCCGAGCGCAACCATATCTTTCTTGTTGACAATCGAATACCCGTTAACCGAATAAGAAAGCGACATGTCGTGTTTTCGCATCAAAACTAAACGGCAAACCGAGCGAATATACTGGCAAGTATCGAGTTCCACGTCCGTAACTGGGTAATTGTAAAGGTTGTTCGCGACAATCCAATCCCGACAGCTCTTACGATATGTACCAAGAAGCGTCACGGGAGATTTGTGAACTAGATATAGAGTGGATGGTTCAAAAAGCATCAGCTGGACAGAACCGTTAGGGGAACGGATACCATGAAGCGTAACGAACCGCTCATTCCGGTTCTGCGGTTTTTTTTCTTCTATTTTATTTAGCAACGCAATGAGACTGCGCCCCAACGCTTCCGCAAGGTTGACTGGAACCGCGTTTCCTATTTGCTTGTATTGGCTCATTACTGAACCGCAAAACTCCCAATCGTCAGGGAAGGTCTGGATTCTTGCATACTCGCGGACGGTCAACGGTCGCGTTTCCGATGGGTGGCAGCGTCCTGTCTGATTTTGAGCAGGCGCGCAGGTCAATGTAAGGCTGGGTTCAGCCCACGAAAGCCGTCGACCAATACCTGTTTTTCCGCCTTCCAAGTGGAAACTGCCTTTCAACAATTGCTTCTGTAAGTCTATTGGCAAATCCCTCCAGTATCCGCCTGGGGCGATCTTTGCGATGATGTCAGCTTTCCATTTTGTGTAGAATACTCCACGAGATTCCGGGACATCGTCTTTGAACAACTCCCCCTTTTTTAATGCATCACGAACCGTATAAACCCTTTGTGCGGGCGATGGCCATTTAAAATCAGAAAGATGGTTTGCCAAATCGTTTCGGATGCCAATAAGCGCAAGCCTTTCCCTTTTTTGCGGAACACGGTAAAAGATGGCCTTCAACACTCTGGGCTCAATGAGAGTGTATCCTAAGTCTTTGATAACCGACTTTATTGCCTCTAAGGTTTTCCCGTTGTCGTGAGTGAGTAAACCACGTACATTCTCACCAAGGAAAACCTTGGGCAGCGTCTCGCGAATTACTCGTGCAAACTCAAAGAACAGCGTTCCCCGTGCATCCTCGAAACCAAACCGATTTCCCGCATACGAAAACGCCTGACAAGGGAATCCGCCAGAAACAAGATCAATATTCGTGAAACGCGTAAAATCAATTTTGGCGACATCGCCTTCTATGACATTCCAGTGAGGCCGGTTTTTTCTTAGTGTATCGCAGGCGTTGAGATCGAACTCGTTAAACGCAACAGAATCAAATCCTGCATTTTCAAGACCGAGTGCAAGCCCGCAAACTCCTGCGAACAGTTCAATCGAACGAAATTTGCGCACGGGAACTATCTTGCTCTCTTTATCCCAAGCGGACGAGAGCATTTCCTGCACTTCTGGAAACTTTTGCAAATCCAACCAGCGATAAAGATTCTGTCCATTTGCAGGGATCAGTTCACCGTTTTTCGACCACTTGCGGACAGTTTCTTTTGAAACTGAAAGGATGTCGGCGACAAGACCTTGTGTCAGAAGTTCTTCATTAGCGAATTTGGAACTCATCGAACCCCCGGTATTTTCCGAACGAGAACATGAATAATGTATTAAGGATGTCGGCACCTTTTGCTTTCAATTCTTTCAAGACGGAATTTTCGGCGATAGCCTGCGGATTCTCTATAAGCACATCATCAATGACGAGACCAAGGACTGCGCATCAAATGTGAGTTTGATTGGGTCAACAATGTTCTTGTGGAACTCGGCAAGAGTCATGCCAGTCCGAAAACGGCTGACCGTGGCGAGTGTATGTGCTTTGAGGTCATC
>CAILAO010000632.1 GCA_903832105.1 uncultured Pseudomonadota bacterium
AATGGCCTGGAATAGTATTATACATACAGACCAGGCCATTTTCTGAGCGTAACGCAGGCGGTGCGTCGGTTTTGGGCTTCGCAGTAGATCTTAAATGCAAACTCCCGGTTTAAGGAGAGAGAAAGTGAAAAAGCAAAAATATGGGAGAAGGTGTTTTGGGTTAGATGATATAAATCTTGGAAAGCAGTGTAAATATATATAGTTGCAGGATGTCTCTTCGGTGTTCATCACTGAAGAAACTATCGTTTTAACTTTTTTATCCGATAAGAATGTTGCCGAAAGGAGCAAAAAACTCGGGTGATTACATGAAAAGTTCGCAAGAACATCTTTTGGAAAGAAACGCGAAAATTGTGCCATGGCTTTTGATGGCTGTGGTGCTATTAGCTCTCGCGGTTAGCACCTATTTCTCCATCACGCCGTTTTACGAATATGCAGTGATGCGGGAGAAGGAACAGGTCAGTGCGGCATTTTTAGGATTGGACCATGCCCTGGAAAATCTTAAAAGTAGAGCTGAGATTCTAGCCTACGCATCTTCGCAGGATAAAGACATCACCAATGCATTTAGAGAGGCTTTGAACGGCTCTTCGGTGAGACCGCTTAGAAGGGAACTTGTCAGTCTTCAGCAAACGGGGAGACTAGACTTTCTGGAAATTCTCACGACTAAAGGGGATGTTTTTTTCTCGTATCCGAACGAAGAGCGTACCGGCACGAATCAATCCAGTTGGCATATGTTTGTCGAAGAGACGCAGTTTTCCAACACCGTGTCGCTTGGGGAGGTTGATCGCAGTATTTATGCAATGGCGGCAGCGCCACTTTTCTACGAAGGTGAAAGATTGGGAACTCTGGTCCTTGGGTCAACCATCGATCTTGCCGTTCTTACGGAGTGGTCAATACGTCTGACGTGTGCCTTTAATTTGTACTCAAAATTCGGCGAACAGATGGTATCGTCGCTTCATGAAAAAGGCGCAAGTATTTTTATCGATCTATCGAAGGTGAGTGCTGATCAAGTCGATCACGATGGTAAGAAATACGCCCTCAAATCGATGACTCTAAGAACCAATCGGGGCGAGCCAGTTGGTATCATGCTTATTGCAAAATCAATCGACGGGTTTTACTCCCAGATCATGCGTATTTTGCGGGATATAGCGGCCTTTTTGGTTCCGCTTTTTCTTTTCCTCGTTTTTGCAATTTTTGGTCTTAGTCATAGTCTTGTCAAAATGTCAGCAAATTTAAAACAAGCGTTCACGCGTCTTGAGCAGAGTTTTAAAGCGCTCACAAAATCGAGAGAGTCGCTGCAGGTGAGGATTTCCGATGCAACCCAAATACAAGGCGTCAGCGCCGAACTTGCGCAAATCAGAACGGTCGAAGAACTTGTCTTTTTGCTTGAGAAAAGGATGACCTCCATGCTCAATGGAGTTACTTGCCTTGCAACAATTTCTCTTGATCTTGTGCCCTTGGAAACCATGACAGCAGAAGAGGGATCGTCTGCCACGCCAACATCGAATCAAGTGCTGTGGAAAAAGTACTTCCACCTAAGTGATGATGGTAGGAGTAGTCACGGGTTTCTCAAGTGTGTGGGGACGAGAACACTAACAGAGCGTGAAGTCGTTGTGATAGAGACCTTATTTGCAACAGCGACGCTCAGCTTGGAAAACCTCCTTTACTTAAAGGAACGAATTTTAAAAGCTCATGTCGAAAAAGAAGTGCAAATTGCAAAAGATGTTCAGACAGCGATTATGCCGCAATGTTACCCGGTGTCTAACACCTTCGAAATAGACGGTCTTTACAGGATTTCTACGACGCTCGGGGGAGACTGGATGGGCTGTTTCTTTAACCAAGAAAGCGAAGACTCAGGGATGTTGCGGGCATACATCGGCGATGTCACAGGTCATGGCGTCGCGAGTGGTCTTGTTGCTGCAACCGTTATGTCGCAGGTCTACGCCCTGGAGGCGGATTTAAAAGAAAGTCGCAGGAGAAATATGGATCTCACGCAAGCCCTTGAGCGGCTCGATGCGATCGTGAGACTCGCGGGCCAAGATCAATTTCTCATGAGTTTTCAAATCATCGAAATTGATACTGCAACGGGCGAAGGGAAAATAGTTCAAGCCGCGCATCATTTGCCTTTTGTCGTCAACTGCAAAGAGTCCTCAGTAGAGTTAACTTCCGAAAATCAAGACTCCGGGCAAGAGGGAATGCCTGATGTGCCCGGATCACCTGACTTGATGATGCTCGCTAATCTTAAAAAGACGAGACCGCACGTGCGTACGATTCCGGCGAGAGGCAACTATTTGGGATTATCCGGTTTTAGTTCCCGGGAATTTAAAACATCTTCATTTACACTTTGTCCGAATCAAGTGTTAGTGCTCTTTACCGATGGATGTGTCGAAGCACAGAATCCGGAGACCGAAAAAAGGTACTCAGTTGATCGCCTAAAGCGTCTCATTTACTCGACGTCACACCTGACTCCCAAAAAAATGATAGAGTGTTTCGAAAAAGACTTCACAACATTCACGATGAACCAACCCATCCAGGACGATATTACGCTGATGGTCATTAAAACCTCTTCTTCTTTTGGGAAGAGGCTTTCGAAGGTGATTTAAAATAGTGGGGAAAGGCAGCTCGAAAAAAATCAATCATTGTCGGTTTCAGCTTTTGTGTAAGCAAGAATCAGTGTAAATGCATCGTTAAGTTCATTAAGTTTTTTCTGCGTGCCCTTCCCAAGAAGTTTTCATTTCTTAGCCCAGACACTTTCTTCGCCCCCTATGACTGTTTCCTTGTAGCCCAGTTTTGTTGCAAAATTTGTATAAGTTTGCCAACCTTTCTTTGGGCCTTCATATCGCACGTAAATGGGGTCTTCGGCGACCTTTACCGCATTGAAAAAGTCTAATAAAGCTGTATATGGTTTTTCCGCAGCGCTAGTCATAACATCCCTTCGTTTTTATTATTTTTCAATAATTTTAGATTGTTAGCAAATATATTAAAAGCTAAACGCCCGTCATGAATATAAGATCTTTTTCCCGTTTGATCGAATATGTATTATATCGCTAACCGCCTAAATATTCAAAGTATTTATTTAAAGACAGTGGGACGGGCACCTCGAAAAACATCAATCATTGTCGGTTTCGGCTTGAAACGAGAGTATGGGTTCTGAACTAAAACTTCAACGCGCTTTTGATAAGTCAAGAAAATAATTCATTTTCGAAATTTCCATCTAGCGTCTGATAGACAACAGATCTATGTCGTTTGATATACTAAAATATTTTTATGAATATAAAAATATGGAGTTATCGAGGCCGGGCGCAGCGGAAGCCGAGAGTCCAACGAGAATCGGAGCCCGAATGGCGCAGATCGAGCACGAACACCCCGGCATCGGTGGAATTACGCCAACTGCCGCCGCGAACGGCAGCCGAGGGGGCACCGTTAGCCCAATCATTTCCAGAACCATTATAAACTATTGAAGATCCATTAATATTATAAGTTATATCGTCTTTGCCTAACATGGTTGGATATTGTCCCATGCCTTGCGTAAATCCAGTCTGCAAGCCTGACTGCTGGCCATTCATGTCTGTCCACTCCCAGAGGTTGCCAATCATATCATGTACACCAAAACGGCTGATGCAAGCGCTTGCCCCGCCTGAAGTCTCACCAGCCCTATTTGTCGGACGCGCCCCGTTGGCATCTCTTGTCCAATTGCCATTTCCACCGTCGGTGTTGGCCCCGCCCGATAGACTTGTCATCGAAACCGTAGTCCCGCTACTAATCGGTATTTGTCCTGCTGTCCCGACGGCGCTTGAAATGCCGGAAGATCCGTTTCCAAGAAGCAGCGCTCCGCTCGTTAATGAGGATTGCCCCGTGCCGCCGTTGGCCACCGCCACTAAGCCCGTCACGTTTCCCGCCGTAGCCGCTGTCGTCGCGGTCCCTGCCGCCGTCGCCGTGCCGTTTAGCGTCGCTGTGATGGTGCCAGCAGTAAAGTTTCCTGACGCATCACGTTTTACTAGCGTGTCGCCTGTGCCTAGGCTGGTGGCTCCGGAGGTTAAAGTGTAGGCACTGCCCCAATTTGTTATATTCGTGTCGCTCACAAATCTATGGGTTGCATCCTGCGTAATGTCGGTCGTTCCGTGCGTATGCGAATTTGCCGCTACGGTGCCACATGTCCAATTAACGCCTGATCTTTGAAGCACATTCCCATCCGAGCATCCCGTGCCGTCAATTTTTGAAAACGTTACAGCGCCGGTTGCGATCTTGGCCGCAGAAACACTGCCATCTTTAAGCTGCGCCGTATCGACGCCAAGATTTGCTATTGAGATCGTTCC
>CAILAO010000633.1 GCA_903832105.1 uncultured Pseudomonadota bacterium
AATAATTCCAATAGTAACAACACCGATAAATACGGCGATTAGTTGTGGTTTAAGGACCTTGCGCAGGATAATGGCCTCGGGTGTTGAGATTGCTATGACCGCCATCATGAAAGCCAACACGGTGCCGAATGCCGCTCCCTTGCTGAGGAGAGCCTGCACGACAGGGATGACACCCGCAGCGTTGCTATACATAGGCACGCCTATCAGCACTGCAACCGGGACTGCCCACCACGCTTCCTTGCCCATGATGCCCGCCAGGAAGTTCTCGGGTACAAAGCCGTGGATACCGGCGCCAACTGCGATTCCAATAGTTACATAAGGCCAAACCTTGAGAACGATGTCCTTAACGGCGTCGATACCAAACTGGATTCTTTCCTTCCAGCTCAGATCTTCCTCTTCCATTGAGATTTGCCCGGTCCGGGATTTATCGGCTGTCAGTTCAAGGACCCAATCTTCCAAGTATCTTTCCATGTGAAATCGACCGATTATGACCCCGGTGACTAGAGCGATGAAAAGTCCTGTCGCCATGTATAGGCCCGCCACTTTCCAGCCGAATAGACCGAACAGAAGCACAAGAGCGACTTCATTAACCATCGGGGCGGAGACGAGGAACGAGAATGTTACGCCAAGGGGCACGCCGGCAGTGAGAAACCCCATGAAAAGCGGCACGGCGGAACACGAACAAAAGGGTGTTACAACCCCAAGCGCCCCAGCAAGGACATGCCCTACAGATTCACGGTTCCCGGCCAATATTCTTCTTGTGCGTTCAGGGGTAAAGTATGACCGTATTATACCCACAAAGAATACAATCAGCGTGAGAAGAAGTAAAACCTTGGGCACTTCGAATATAAAAAACTCGACCGTTGCCCCAAAGTGAGTGCCCTCACTTAATTGCAATAGATGATAAGTAAGGAATCTGGAAAAGGTCAAAAGATTTTCATATACCAGCCACCATGCCGCCAAAATAACTGTGCCGGAAAAAAGATAAATAATTTTGGAACGTAGAGTATCACCAGACAAAGCGACGCTATCAGCTTCAGCGTTTGACTCAAGTTGAAATTCAAGTTCGTGTAAAACCTGTTCTTGACCTTCCGAATTGTTTGACTTTGTATTCATGGCCCTTCCCTTTTTCTTTTTAACAATTCTTTTTAACAACAATTAATACAGTTAGTTATGCCAGCAGTTAATCAATATTAGGTTCATCCTCCGGGGTCCGCTCTATCGGCTAATCGTTGGCGAACCACGCCGTCTACACACCCAAACAAGTCAAATGAATTGGGGAGCGTAATTTTGTAAAGAATCTTGGCGCCTTCCTTGCGATCAGTGACAATTCCCTGTTTACGCAATAGTGATAAATGCTTGGAAACGCCGCATACATCGGTGCCCAGTTTGGATGCGATGAGTCCTACCGGCATTTCACCTAAGCGAAGCAATTCCAGAATCCCCAAACGGACTGGCTGTCCGATCGCCTTAAAAACGTCTGCTTTCATCTGCAATTTTTCTTTGTCTCGTGATAGCATTTTATTATTTGCTTAAAATATCAAATATAATTTCAAAACATTTTAACTGATGCGCTTATTCAAGATTTCTCGCGTTTCAAAGAGTATAGCGCCCTACTTAGCCTAGGCAACCATTACAGCTCGTTGGTCCTCAAGCCTCTTAATCACAACATTCTCAACACACCTGGCAAAATCCAAAGCGCATGGCATGGTAAGCCGATACATTATCTTTAGTCCATCTCTGCGGTCTGCGACGATTCCTGATTTCTTTAGTACTGATAAATGTTTTGACACATTAGATATTTCTGTGCCGACTTGTTCCACGATTTCACAGACGCATTTTTCGCCTGTTTGAAGGAACTCAATGACTCCGAGACGAAGAGGATGACCCATGGCCTTGAATACCTCCGCTTTTAATCGAAGCCGTTCGTTTTCATAGAGGCTCATATATGTTACTCCACTTTCCTAATTAATCAAATAGTAAAACATGTCATCCGGTGTGTCAAGAGTATTTTTGCCGAACATGCAATATTTTCTCTCGATGACGCAACAAGTATTACGCCATTTCGGCAAATAATAAATAAGCGCGATTGTTATGTCAACAACTTTCTTCGTTTGTTATACAAGATATTGATTCTAACCATTAATTTGATTGCTATATCAACAAACAATATGATTGATAAATTGCCTTATCTCATGCTGGACTACTTGTTTCTGCATGGGCCGATCTCGGAAATCCTCAAACCTCACCTCCTGATCTTACGCAACCGTAATCTTTTTTTCCCTCGTTGAAATCACATATATGCAGGGCATAAAAAACAGAGCCACTGGCAAGAGCATTATGAGACCTCCAATAGCGCCTACAGCCATAGGCTGAAGCATGTCGCCCCCCTCTTCTATCCCAAGCGCCAGGGGAATCAGCCCCATAATGATGGGGATGGTGGTCATGAGCCTGGGTCTAAGTCTGATCTTCGCCGCGGCGATGACTGCCTCAAAGGGATGCGTGCCGTGGTTTATCCTAAGATCTTCAGCAAATGTTATCAATAGCACTCCTTCGTTCACCGTAGCCGCAATAACGACCATAGCGCCG
>CAILAO010000634.1 GCA_903832105.1 uncultured Pseudomonadota bacterium
CCGTTTGCGGCACTTGACCTGGTCATCCATGAGGTCGGACATCCTTTATTTTCATATTTCGGCGAATGGATGCACTATGCGGGCGGGACTATCCTGCAGTTGGCAGTGCCTGTACTTGCATCGATTTCCCCGACTTCAACGACCCTAACAAATTAGGTAAAGGCGATGCGATGGTTCAGCACCTCACCAATCTTATCAGCATTTTCCAGAAGCCCGAGTTGGATTTCAATACAGACAGCCACTTAGCTGGCGACATCTATGAAGACCTGCTGCATTTCTTCTCAAACAAAAGCGGTAAGGGGGGGATTGTTCCATATACACCTGTTGAGGTGAGGCAACTTATGGCTAAAGTCCTCGGCATATCGAAAACGCGAGTAGCCGATGTAACGGTTTATGATCCCACCTGTGGCTATGGCTCGCTTTTGCTCCAAGTAGCGAAAGAAGCAAGTTGTGATGTCGCTCGCTACGGCCAAGAGATAAACTCTGCAGTTTCTGGTCTCGCTCAGATGAATATGATTCTTCATGATGCAGGAACCGCAGAAGTTGCTAACGGCAACGTCCTTGCTGAACCGAGATTCTTAGATAACGGCGATCTTAAGAGGTTCGACTACGTTGTCGCATGCCCCCCATTCAGTCTCAATCACTGGAGCCGGGGATTCGACCCGGAGCACGACCGCTTTGGCCGTTTCTCATTTGGAATTCCACCAAAACAACAAGGGGACTTCGCATTCATTCAACACATGCTTGCATCGCTCAAGGCAGAAGGACGTATGGCTGTGCTCATTTCACATGGAGTCCTGTTTCGAGGGAAAACCGAAGCCACGATTCGCCAGGCGCTCCTTGAAGCAGACTTTGTTGAGGCCGTCATCGGACTTCCGGCGAATTTGCTGCCGTATACGGGCATTCCTGTATGTATATTGGTCTGCAACAAGAAAAAGCCAAAAGAGCGTGCCAATAAAGTACTGATCATCAATGCTGATCGTAACTTTTCAAAAGAGGGAGGAAATAATGTTTTGCTCCCTGAACATGTGGCCAAAATAGCTGATGCCTTTGAGGCCTATTCCGATATCGAACGCTTCTCACGCGTGGTGAGCTTCGACGAGATGCGTGATAATGCTTTCAACCTCAACATCCCCCGTTATGTGGATACCTCGGAATTGGCCGCACTGCTTAAGCAGCATTGTGAACAATTCGATAAATATTTGATAAAAGATCTGGCACTGGAGATAAATACTGTCCGCGCAGGCAAGGAGTTTGAAGAAAAGCCAAACTCCCTTTTCATTTCGCGTATGAACACGCAAATGCGGAGGCCGACAACAGATCTTTATGCTATTCCCGCAAATAGGCACATGCATTATTTCCAAGTGGTGTTGAATGAAAGGGCGATAAACCTTTCATAAAAACAGCAAAGACAACTTTCTCAAACACATGAAAAACAAGTTGAAGGAAAGGATCGGCGAGCAATTCTATCCATTTATCGAGCACGATATATTTGAAGTAGATGGCTCTAAACTCATCCATTTTAGATGTAAGCGGTCTGACCGCCCATGCTTCCTTGACGGAACTGAATTTTATGTGAGGGCAAACCCCTCGAGTGATAAAATCGAAGGTATAAAGATGATGGAATATGTGAAGAGCCGCTTCGGATCATAGACACAGAGTCAATATATTCTACGAAAACCAGTATCAGAATCAAAGAAAGAATAGAAAAATGGTTTTTCAATAAATGGAAGCTCCAGCTTCCAATTC
>CAILAO010000635.1 GCA_903832105.1 uncultured Pseudomonadota bacterium
CATGCGACGACGAAGACTAGTAATCCGCTGTTTTATTTCACAAATTTGCTCCTTTTTATTCACAGTCATTCTCCCTTCATTAAGAATGACCGCTTACCAAAAGGAACCACTTGGTTAGGGCTTAATTTTCAGATAAAAGCAATTAGCCTTTGCCACATTTCACTAAAGAATAAGAGAGGAGATACAGCAGCAAAAAAAGGAAAGCACACGATTAGAAAGAAAAAAAATGGGAATAAAAAAGGCACCATACTATACCGCCTTTCGTCTCTGACTACCTTGGGTAGCTGTCTGAAACTGCTGAGTCTGTGACGTTGCTTCATTAAATAACTGGTCGATGTGCCCTTTAGTGAGGTGAAGAAGCTCATCCTGGCAGGATAAATGGAACCCTGCTTGGGAGAGATGAAGTTGCGTTGTTGCTCCGATGGAAAATGTCTGTGGAGATTGAACCCACGTTTTTATCATCGATTCAGGACTGTGATGATGTTCTTTGTTTTCATGGGTAGCGTTTTCCATGGCGTTATGAAGACCGCTAGCTTCATCCAAGTAAAGCTTTGCATGGTCGTGTTTTTTATTAAAAACAAATCCCGCACCTAAGAGTTGAATAGCCTGGGCTTTTCGATGCGGAATTGCCTGTGCGTTGCACTTTAACCAAAACGTTTGATGATATTTCGTTTCGTGCACTGTGCACTTAAACGCATCAGCTAACGACCGAACCACATCGTGCGATAGGCCGCACACCGTTAGAAAGGCAAATGGCTCAGAGTCCGTGATCAGCGGGTCATGTCCTAGCCCTCGCAAATCCCCCTGAATTGGCTCATCTTTCGTTCTTTCCTTGATAACATGCGGCTTTTTCACGATAATTCCCTCCTAAAAAACATGGAAATTTCCTTAAAAACAGTAAAAATTTTTGTGATTACTTTGTCCGTCATAGTAAAGGAGAATGATTTCTATTACTAATTATATGGCTTCTAGGTGAGTAACACAACTTACGAAAACTAAGCAAAAGGTGAAATCCGATTGATTGAAACTATACGCAAAAAGCTCGATGTAAGTGAAATTAGGTAATTACATGACGCATTTTTATAGTAGTTGCAATATTTATAATTTAAAAAAGCGGCTAAACCAAAAATAACCGATGGTGCACGCGACAAAGAGTATTCCAAAAAAAACATAGCCAAAAATACAGAACATTGCAAATGAAGCCATAGAAGCGAGAGCCTTCCTTTCTATTTGAACAAAGCGTAGAAATCTACGACGATTTTCTTTTGATTTGAGTCGGTGATGTCCATTAAAAGCTTTCCATGGATGCTGCCACGAGCCACCGAATTATTGGTTAGTGCAACGTGGATGAGTCGTTCGCCCTTGTTCATGATGCCTTGAGCTTCGGATATTTTAATGAGGGAGTCTGGATTGTTAACCTCAACGCCATTGATCTTGAGTTCTGCGCGGGAGTTTTTTATCTCGAACGAATCAAGGCTTGTTAGCGTGATGCCGCGAATAGCGGTTTCTTGTGGAAGTATAGCTCCAAATTCAACGTAGTTAGGTGAATAAGCAATATCACCCTTAATATTTGCGCGAACTAAAATTGGGAGTTTAGGTAATATAAAGCTATTATTACCGACATAAATCGTGTCTTTGAAAAAGCCAGTAGGTACGTTTGCCCTCAACTTGACGAGCAATATCCAATCATTTCCATTTTCTGACGTATCTTTCCTATAGGAAACCTCTAAGAATTTTTCGTTGAATTGAATGTTTTTAATATCAAATTGGAATCCATCATACGACTTGATAGAAACGGTCTTTTCTGCACCATCCTTCGAGTAAACATCGCTAAAATCGACGATAGGAGGAATGGCCATAAATTGGGGTTTGACGCGTGCAGATAAAATTAAATTGGAGCCCCTTGTCGGTGTTCCGTTCGTGATAGCTGTGACAGTTTTTGAAACGGATCCTGCATAATCGGTGGTATCGAATGTTACGTCGACATAACCATTTTCCCCCGGTTGGTATGTTGCATTTTTATCGGTTTCAGAAACAGTACAACCACAGGTAGCGTGAACGCCGAGGATCTTCAGTGGTTCCTCGCCAATATTTGTAAACGAAAAACGGTATTTCAAAACTTGTCCTCTGGCAACTTCGCCAAAGTCGTACTCGGTTCTTTCAAATTTAATTTTCGCCTTAGAATCCGCCTGTTCGACTTTTTGGTGTTTTGGCTTTGAAGCTGCGCAAAGCGCAAGCGACGAAACAACTAAAACAAGAAAAGCGAC
>CAILAO010000636.1 GCA_903832105.1 uncultured Pseudomonadota bacterium
CTGCGGATAATTTGGAAAGCAGGAGTCTCAAAAAGTTTAAGGAAAAGTATGGTGATAAAGTTCATTTGCGCGTTCGTTTCTCATTAGCGAATCTGCGGATAGACGGCGATGTTTTAAATATTCCGCTATTTATGACAGACCAAGCGGACCGCCTAATTGGCATGGCAAGGAACTGTCTCACTTATTCTGGCACAGAGGGGGGTCAAGTAAAACCACAACATGGAATTTCCCTGCCGACAGCATGATAGTTTGTTCGAGAAGATAGGCGGTTCCTTCCGGCACGAAATCTTTCACACAGCGATGGGAGCAGTTACAGACAAAGACAGAGTTGGTTTACGTGTAAAAAAATTATTGGATATCAATTACCGGGCCTATGAGCCTGTTGCATAAATAATTGTTCTTTTAAAAAGTGAATAATTCCAGCTTTTCGGTTATAATCTGTGCAATGGATTGGTTCTTAACCTACTTGGTTAAACACTCATAAAGGATTATGATATGGCTTACAATTTTCTGCCTTGCGACCGAAATCAGTCTTATCTGCTGCCGCCATCCTTAGTTGACTGGTTGCCCCAAGATCATCTGGCGTGGTTTGTTCTCGATGCGGTTAAACAGATAGACCTGTCTGAGTTTTACAAAAAATACCGGAGCGACGGCGTTGGCAACTCAGCCTTTAACCCATCTATAATGGTCGGTCTGCTGATATATTCTTACTGCACCGGCGAGCGGTCCAGCAGAAAGATTGAAAAGCACTGCCAGACCGATGTTGCTTATAAGGTTGTTACGGCCAATCAGTATCCCGACCACAGCACGATCAGTCGTTTTCGCAAGGATAATCAGTCGCATTTGAAAAAGCTGTTTCTGGAAATTCTTAGACTTTGTGCTGAAGCAGGATTGGTCAAACTCGGCAAGGTCTCGCTGGATGGCACAAAGATTAAGGCCAATGCTTCGCTGTCGGCCAATCGTACATTGAAACATTTGGAGCAGGAAATAGATAAGATGCTTTCCGAGGCAGCGGCAAAAGATGCCGAAGAAGACAAAGCTTTCGGCATCGACAAACGCGGCGATGAAATGCCGGAAGATTTGCGGAATCGCGAAAGTCGTATAAATCGCCTAAAAGCCTGTAAAGAGCGTTTAGAGCAGGAAAAAGCAGAAGCCGAAAAACAACAGCAGGATAAAATTGACAATCGAAAAGCCAAAGAAGAAAGCAGCGGAAAAAAGCCTCGCGGACGTAAGCCAAAGTTGCCCGAAGAAGCTGGAAACAAAGAAGCCAAAGCCAATGTTACTGACCCTGACAGCAGGATTATGAAAACTCGAAAAGGTTTCGTTCAGGGTCTTAACGCCCAGGCAGTAACGACTGAAGAACAAATAATAGTTGCTGAAGATGTGACTCAACAGGAAAATGATAAGCAGCAATTGCACCCTATGCTTGAGCAGACAGAATCGAACCGAAAGACAGTTGGAATAAAGGAAAAAACAGGCGTTGCTTTGGCAGATGCCGGCTATTGCAGTGAAGACAATTTTACGAAGAGTCCGGCAGGCGATGTTGAGTTATTGGTAGCTGTACAGAAAGATTACAAACAGCGAAAAGCGATCGAAGCGCAACCGCCGCCAGAAGAACCGATACCGGAAGGCTTGTCGTCGACAGAGTTGATGGAACGAAAACTTCTGACCGAACGAGGGCGAGAATTATATAAGATTCGAGGTCAGACGATCGAACCGGTGTTTGGGCAGATTAAAGATGTTCGCGGTTTTGATCGGTTTATGCAACGAGGTGTTGATGCTTGTCGTGGCGAGTGGTCGCTGATATGCGCTACGCACAACCTTTTGAAGTTGTGGCGAAGCGGAAAAGTCTGTTGGAATTGAGAAAAAGGCCGTTTTGATTCCGTTTTGACGTGCAATTTTGCCCTATTTTGGGCAAAAACACGATTCATATAAAAAAGTTAGGAAAGGGTGTCTGGGAAACAGAGAATTGAGCCGTCTGTCCCAGAAGCCGTCGAATCTAACGGTTGGATTCGAAAATCATTGTGCAACAGGCTCATTACAGAAGGCTTTTGAGGGGGATTTATATGCCAAAACCGTGAAAAATGCTATTTTTTGTGGATTTTTCACGATTATATTGACAAAAGAGTGAAAATTCGTATAATTTGGTTATGGCAAAAGTATTACATATCTTTAATACAATCTACTCCTAATTGTTTGGTGACATTAATGTAACTTATACCCCGCTATTTTAGAAGAACTCTCTGGTTTTTTACCCAACTATGGGATGCCTGTGAAAAATTTTCTCTTATTTAGTTCGATTTTATTTTCTTCTCAATCAA
>CAILAO010000637.1 GCA_903832105.1 uncultured Pseudomonadota bacterium
GGGGAGTTAGACGCTGAAAATTCTTACATTCAATCATCACGAATCTTACCTTTGCTCTCTAGCTGCTACTGAACATGATTTTGATGTTGTTGTTCGTTATGGCGCGCTCGATCTAAAGTGGAACATCGCGAGCCGACCAGTTCCCCAAAACGTCACATTAGTTGAGTTTGATGAAAGCGTCCGCAAAAGGCTCCAAGATGGCTTTTATGATCTCGTCATTTGCCACACGGTGAAAAATCTTTTTTGGATGTTTTTTTATCGAAAAACAAAATATATATTCATTGCTCATATTCCACTGTTTTTTTACACGACAAATCTCTGTTTGAAGTCGATTTTTAAGAAGATTTTTTTTGTACTCTTTAGGTGGACTCATCGCACAGCCTTCGTGGCGGTTAGCGAGTTCAAACGGAAGAAATGGTGTGAACCTGGGACGGTTATCGTCCTGACTCCGGAAGCTTTTCCTCCCCTTGAGGCGAACTGTGGTCACAATCAAATCATCGTGATATGCAACGACCTTCTTAACCGGAAACAGGAATTGGGTTTTGAGATGATTGAAGAGTTGGCTAAAGAAGGGTTTCCCATCGAGATTATTGGTAAGAATCCTGGTGTTAATTATGCCGTGAAGCCTAAGAACTTCGCTGACTTTCAAGAATATGTGAGAAGGGCGAGAATTTATCTATATACGATAAGACAACCTTTCGGTGATGGCTATAATACCGCTATGCTCGAGGTCATGAATATGGGCATGGCTATTGTGACGGTAGAAAATCCTTCTTCTCCGATTGTTCACGGGGTTAATGGCCTTATCGGAAAAGATGTTCATGAGTTGAAGAGCCATTTAAGCTACTTATTGAAGAATCCCGAAGATGCCGATCGACTCGGGCAAAATGCGAGAAAAACGATTGCGGAAAAGTTTTCTAAGAAACAATTTTTGGACTCTTGGCAGAAAACGCTGTGTGACGTATGAATAATCTTTGGCCACTTTATCTTCTTATCATAACTTTCCCATTGAGCATTGCGGCTCAAACAATCGCGTCAACTTTAGTATTACTTGTTTTGACCTGGTTTGTTTTTCGTAATCGCGCGTCGGGCTATATTAGAGAGCGCCTAGAGTTTTTAATAAGGGATTTTAAGCTTCCTTTGCTCCTTGGATTTCTCCTTTTAGCGTGGCTCATCGTCACATCCTTAATCAATGAGAAAAATCCTGAAAGTGCGCCATTTCATTTTTTTGTTGGTTCGCTACCCTGGCTCCTGCTTCCAGCCATGGTTTTTTTTGCTTATGGCTCTTTGACAGAGGAGTCGTGGGGCCGACTTGAAAAACTTGGGCGCTACGTCGTCATCGTATGGGCTCTCTTAGCTTTGTCACAGTTCATCTTCGGATGGCAGCTTGATAACTTTACAATCACATCTGATGTTCCAAGACCCCGGGGGCTTTACCCTCATCCTTTGACTCTCGCCTATGCCGCTCTTTTTATCTGGCCGCTTGCTGTATCGATGGTGTTTTATTTTCCTTCTAAGTGGTCGTCGTGGGCGTGGTTTTTATCTGGCGGAGTCATTATTGTGTTAACGCAGTCTAGGACTGTGCAGGCGGTGGCCCTTCTTATCCTCTCGTGGCGTCTTTTTTTGACCTGGAAGGGAAGGACGCGCGTCGTGGTGACCCTTTCAGCGATCGGGTTTTTAGTAGCCGTCATGGCGACTGATAATTTTGTTTCCGAAAAATTTAGGAAGACTTTTTCATCGGAAGGCGTAGATCGATTTTCTAGCTATCCTGATGATCGGCTCGCGTTTTGGCATGTGCATGCACTCATGATTTCTGAAAAACCAATATTGGGGCACGGTGTCGACTTGAACACAAAGTATCGTGAGCCGTACTATGCCGCGCTCGGTCTTCAGGATTTTCCGAAGAAGTATGAAGCGCACAACATGTTTTTGCAAATTGCCGCAGAAGGAGGTCTGGTGGGTCTGGGCCTTTTTTTAGGTTGGTTAGGCTGGCATTTTCGCAGAGGTTTTTTGGTCGAGTCATCTCGTTTTGCGCGAGAAACGGCCATTCAGACGCTCGTCGCCTTCACTCTTGGCGGGCTCACGCAAAATGTGTTTCAGGACTATGAAGTTCGAGTAGGGCTTACCCTTTTTCTTGTACTATTATGGCTTCTACCTGTTCGTCCGCGAGAGTGTTCGCATCGACATGGATGAAATTAACGTGGACTGTGATGCCAGGTCTTGCTGACATGCATGTCCATCTTATGCAAGAAAATGATCTTTCGCCATACCCTGCGAAACGTGGTCACGACTGTTCAGAGTTTAGTATGTGCCAATAATCCGAGCGCAAACAGGATTTTGTTCCATAGCGATGCGGTATATTCTTCTCAAATTAAGAATGTTGTTTGCATATTCAGTTTCCCGCAGATTTGTTTCATCAACAGGCGCGTTCTCGCGGAGAACGGCGTAATCTCGTAATAATTGTTGAGCGCGATCAACAGTTGCGTTTTGTTGAACTTCAAGCATACCACACACTGTATTTTGAGGATTCTCAATAGGAATTGTCCACCCCTGATTTAACGCATCATAGAATCCTCTTTCAGTCCAACAGTTGACTCTTAATCCCATAAAATACCTCGATCTGATAACACGCATAGAAGTCCTATACTCTATCAGGAGATTGTTAGAAGCTTGCTCAGAAGCTAAAACAAATTTGCGTAATTCGATCATCGTATTAAATGATCTTAAGACTTCTTTTCCTAAACCATCACAATCTTGTGAAAAAGCTTGTGTTCCGCAACATAACGTTACGAGGATAAAAGCTGCACTCAAAAGGTGTTTCATGTTTTTAATCTCCTATTACTTGATAACGACCGCAAAGCAGACGGTGAACCTAATAACTTAATTATGCGTAAAAATAAAGCAATATTTACCTTTTTGATCAGATGTGCGTTTGCACTAAACCTAGGCAAACATAGTGTAACCTATGTCTCCGGTCTAGTTTGTTACCTATGCACCAGGTTTGAACCTGTTCCTCCCTTGACAAAATGTTGAGCGGTCTTACTTTTCTTATATGAGCAGAAATTTCTGTTCGTATTTTAAAGGGCTTTAGATAACTAGGTAATTTAAATGTTAAAATTGGCACTCATTCTCGCTTTTGCTCCCCTCTCGTTTGCTATGGCTTTACTGCAAGCAGGCGAAGCAAAAGCAAGTCAATTAGAGACGAGCGACACTACTTTTGACAGCAAGAGTGTAACAACTGTCGCTTGCCCTCATATCGAGATGAATAAGAGTTTTGAGAATAATTGTTCAGATCATTTTGATTTGAACGATATCAAAATAGTCAGCGTATCTTACACTTTTGTTTTCGGAGATATGAATTTTTTCTTCAACGAAAAAGAAGATCATTCGTTAAGATACTCTGGTCTCAGTCCGCCAAGCTCTTCACTTGTCTGATTTGTTTTTAAAGAATCGTATTTTAACTGATTTCTGTGCGTTTCTTAATGCGCCAGAAGTTTTTGCGGAGGAGTATTTACAGTGAAAAGAATTTTTAAAACGGTATTGCTATTTTCTTTAGGAACCATATATGGCGCAGTTGGCCACGCCAAGCCTACTAATCATCATTCAGGAAAATCTTTAAAGATCTACCCTGTCGAGGCCATAAATAAAACTGATCCACAAGAACGTGAAGGCTTTCAGTCATGTGTTGTGAATCAGGGGCAAAGCCCAATTTTTATGGCCGAGGGATTTGATTGGGGGATCAAGGCAAAACCAAAACCTGGCATCATGATTCGTATAGATTCAAAAGACGCCAAAGCACTTAATCAAGTTTCGAAGCAATTTCTGGATAAAGAAATCGCGACGTGTCTTGATGATAATTTATTATTCATGTCGACAGTCAAAGGTGAACTTGAAAGCGGTCAATTTGTGATCAGCTTTCATGACGCTGAGACAACGGACAAACTCATAAAAATCCTATCCCTAAGTGAAAACGAGGATAGACCCACCCAATAAACCTCAAAACCACGTTACCTTGCCTCAATTTAGTAGATGTTTTCACGTAGAGGCTACAAGGTAACGTGGACCCGTCTATTTCTTTTTAAATTTAATACCCTAGTCAATTTTGTTAAATAGCCAACAACGCTGTTTTTTATTAAAGGTGTCAAAAAGTTATACATCCACTGAATATAGCGATTAGCAAGAGTTTTATACTGTCTCTAAAGTCTTTCAGACTCCTTCCGATCATACATATAACGGCAAAATAGGGGGAATTTCGATGATGTCCAAGCGTCTTCTCATAACAAGCTTTCTAATGTTTAGCGCATTGCTATCATCAGTAGCCTTTGGGGTTCCTTATGATCTCTATTATAGCGGCCGTTTGACGACGGTGGCAGGCGCTCCGATTGAAGGACCGATCAATCTTGAGGTGAAATTTTTCCGTAGCGAAATCGGAACTGATGAGGTCGCGGTCACTGTTCCAGAATTTACTGGTGTCTCGCTTGATGAAGGGGTTTTTGCTCTGAGTA
>CAILAO010000638.1 GCA_903832105.1 uncultured Pseudomonadota bacterium
ATCCTGCCGTAGCCTTCACCGACATTGTTTCCGATCGACGATGCGGCTCTCAAAAGCTGATCTTTGGCATGAGTGGGAAGATGAATCCTCTTGCATAGTTGATAAAAACGAACAGCAACCAAATAAACTCTAAAATTGCAAAGCATAAAATACCTCCAAAATGAATTGCGCTGACGCAAAAAGCAAAAGACATCTTGGAAGCAAGCAAAAAAATTTCTTCTTGTTAATTTTTGTGATCGTTCTTGATATGCCGGTCTCCGGTCCCCAGCTCCCCGGCCGGATCACGGTTTACTGAACCGGCCTCGCCTGATTCTCAACCCACAATTTCAATCTTGACGGGGTACTAGTACATCGATACGGCTGCTTTTTTCTGGATCAAGAAGTAAAGATCACCATACTCTTTCTGGTGTCCCGCAGCGACTTCAGCGTATGTGTCGTTACCAAAAAAGATATCGACCCGGCCAGGTCCTTGAATAGCCCCACCCGTATCCTGATCAAGAACCAGCCTCGAAAAAGGAACATAGCCAGAGATCTCGTCATTATCATCCAAAACCGGCTTTTGGGTGCTAATGAGAGCTATCATACCTTTCGTCGAGAAAATTTCGTGATCGGTCGCGATGGAACGCCCCGGAATCAGCGCGACTTGACCACTTCCCATGGGACCGTCTGGGACTTCCTTAAAGTAGACGAAGCTTTCGTCGTAACTTAACACGCGGCGAATATCCTGAGGATGAGTCGTCAAATAGCCTTTGATCGACTGCATGGACACTTCGCTTTGTTCGAGCATACCTTGCTCGACCATGTATCGCGAGATAAAGCGAAATTGGTATCCGTTTTGACCTGCATAATTCACCCTAAAGAGCTTGCCATTGCCAAGGTCAAGCGCTGCCGACCCCTGAATGCCTGCAAAATAAGCGTCAATAATATTATCGAACCAAATAAGCTCAAGATTTTTGTTGCATAGCGCGCATTCAAACGAGATCTCTTCATGTGGGTACTCCTTCGCAAGCTCCGGAGGAGGAACTGAATATAACGGATACTTGAAACGTTCCGTTTTAACGAGCGATCCCGGTCTTCTCACCTCGAAATATCCGGTAAAAAGGACCTTGTTTTCGACGGATGGTTTTCCAACAGATTTATAAAATTGAAATTTCGTTTTAATTTCCTCATCGACGCTACCATAATAATCATCTTGCTCTGCTTTAATCACAATTTCTCGTAAAGTATTAAGAGATTTTATGAGCCACGTTTTTTTATAGGAATCCTGCCCCAGCTGAAATGTTTCTTCGGGGGAAGGGGGATTTTTTTTAAAAAACGCGAGCTGTTTATCGATTGCAGCAACTAGAGAGTCAAACTCCAAGTCGTCATCAAACCCAGGAAAATCCGCTGGCTTCAATTTAATAAGAGCTTCTTCGGAGGGAACAAGGACAGAATCATCCTCAGATGGATCTTCAAAAACGGCACCAACTTTATTTGAACCAGCAAAAATAGTAGGTGAATTACAGAACA
>CAILAO010000639.1 GCA_903832105.1 uncultured Pseudomonadota bacterium
AGTCTTCTGCGGTCTTAGACGGGGCCGCTATCAATCTCTCTGAAAAAGCAGAAATGATTGAAAAGACAGTTACGACTTTTTCAGAGACGCTGACAGATTCAATCACGACGGCGCTAAACACTTTCCTCGCCAATATTAAAGCATCTCAGCAAGAATCAACCGAAAAGGTGCTCCATAGCGTTTCCGAAACGGAGCAAGGCGTTAACTCAGTTTTTAACACAATTCAGGAGTCGCTTGAGTCTTTAAAGTCCGAACTCTCTGCCAAAATATCCGGGATTCAAGAAATTTTACAGGTATCGATCGAGTCTGCGCTTTGCGCGTCGGCCGAAGCTTCTACAGCGAAATTCGCCCTTCTATCCCAGCAAATAGAAGAGCAGAGTCTCCTTCTGCAATCTTTTAAGAATGATCGCGAACAAACCAAAGACGTTGCGGGGTCTATTTTACTGCACTTGGAAAAACTCACTGATGATGTGGGAGATGTTAGGCACAGGTTACATAATCTTCCTGAAGTCATACCAGATGTTGCGCGTAGCGAACGTGAGATCAGACATGCGAGGACTAGAAAGCTGAGACTTTCGAGGCATGAATTGGAGGTCTGTTCTCATATATCTGTTGCCAATAAACCTCGCAAAATTAAGCGAACTGCCTATCTCAAACAGTTTTCTCTCAGGATAAAAAAGCCATTTCACCACTGATCATTTTTCCAAAAGAAAACCGAGGAATTATTGTAATTATCCGGCCTCTCCGTTGTCACCCAAAGCTGATCGTCTTCATCGATAAAAATATTCGAGAGTCCCAAAATTTGCGGAGGAAGAGTGATCGTTTTCTCTTCGGTAATGTGAAAGCAAGAATGAAAGCGGAAAGATCGGAGCTGGTTTTGGATGCGGTCGCCAACGAAAATTAATTTTCGCTTAGGGCTGATTGCAACACCTGCAATAGATTCTGGAGTCACTGTTCGTCCCCCTTCGACATAGCAGCCACGAGTAAGAGCGCAACTCGAAATGTCACTCTTGGTGCATGACATAATCCCTAAGAAAGCCTCTTTAGCTTTAGTGGTGACGATAAAATGCGACTTATTGTCTTCGGGTTCCTGATGCCAGTCGGCGGGGAGAGGGGTTATACCGAGAAATCTAGGCTGCTCAACCAGTTCCAGATGAAGACGAAACTTTCTTCGAAACTCCCGAATTTCTGGTGTTGTTCCTTCGCCGCCACGATCACGTGGGGGTTTGATGACGTCCCACGGGAAGCTTCGCCATGCCAGTTCTGCTGCAGAAACTCCATCGAGTTCTCCGAGGGCGAGATTCACACCGTCCAGTACAAGAACGCGATCACTCATCGCAACGCCCGCATGACCCTGAAAATTTCCTTTGAATGTTTTTCGAGCACTATCTGTCAGTTTCCCAAAGCGTTCCTCGCGGGTTTTGCCTTCTTTGTTGAAAGGTGTTGTAATAAAAAGGCTTTTACTAGATACGAAGAGAAAAAGACGGTCTTTAAAACGCGTCATGCCCGCAATGGATGGTTCTAGGGTGATAATGGAAGAATCGGAGTCTGGGAAATTCAAGGTTTTTGTTCCCTTTGTTTGCTCTTTTCCAAGCAAGCCGTCGCCTGCAATTCCACAAATAAGAAGCGAAAAAAAAGTTAAACAAATGGCACGTTGGAAGCGCTTCGTTAAAACTATTAGCATTTTTTTGACCATATAAATGCCTTTCACGACTGTTTTTATTGCGTCAAAAAACAGCGCCGTCTTGTTCTATGGGTATGATATCATATATGCTAGGTATGACCCGACAATGATTTCCTTAACCTAATATTAGCGCCGACGATTTACGAAGTTGCCGGAAAAATTCGTCCGAATCAAAAGCGCAACGTGAGGTATTCCTTGCTTACTGCCACAAGTCATAAACAAGTCAGCAAGTATTTGGGAACAAGAGAGCGAGCACGAAGGCTGCACCAACTTGAAGAAATTAAAAAAGAAAAGACCTTTCTCCCCATTTCACTTGCGGAAGATCTTCTATGCCTTGACTGCAGTATTGGAGAAAAACTCGCCATTATCGAGGTCACAGGGAGTTCCAATAACCTTCTGTTAGAGGACTTTCTGACAAAGAATCTCACGATATGGCCTCAGGATTTGGCGTCAGCTTCACTAAGGTTATGGGCAGAAAAAACGGAAAGAACCTTGTGGTATCGTCTTCTTCCTCTCGCCTCGTCACCTCACCTCTCCCAACGGGTTCGATATACTATTCTTGATGTGGCATGGAGTGGTGGTGGAGAAAAAATCTTGAAGAGATTTGCTGATGCGGAAGGTATTGAAGATTTCTCTTCCGCATTTCATGCACTTTTGATTCAACGGTGCCTTCAATGGAATATCCATACGGACCGAATATTTGCCCTCGCCGAAACCATCGCAAAAGCTCTTAAAGCACCGTTCCCAGAGAATAAGGCGCTTCCTTCGGCACTTGCATATCTCGTGAGATATGCGCCAGCAGACGCGCAAAAAGCCTTGTTTTCATCCCAATACGGAGAGATTCTTTGTGACTTTCTAAAGATAGTAGTGACCAACAAGGAGCAATATTCTCGCTATGAAGAAGCGCTTAAATCATTTATCGAGACAACTCCAAAGGACAATATTCAATCGACGTGGAAAAAACTTCAAGATCTTTGGCCGCCGGTTTGGCTGCGTCATCAGCTTCACGAAAAAATCATCGCTTTTGCACTAGACACAGCCGCGGCAGAAGCTGCCGACGGGCCTTCAGAAGATTTGGAGAGGAAGGGATGGACTGTCTTCGCCGGTTGCACCGTCGAAAATATCGAAAAAGCTCTCAGAGCTGTAAAGGGTGAGAAGGAGTTTTTAGGAGCGATTAAACTTTTGGGCGGCCTGATACCGGCACCACTTCCAGAATCGATTTTCTCCGACCTGAAAGAGCGTTTCAAAAAAACAGAAACCCCCGCTGATTTTCTTGCAGGATTGACGTTGCGAACGAGAATCGGGTTATCGCTTGAGGCGGCGAAAAAGTCAGCGAGCGCTGATGATGACTCACTATTCTCAAGATTGCTCGCTGAAGAACAGGAGTATCTATCACTCGATCTCGGGAAAAATGGTGAAAATAGGTTGGCTGCATGGTTTAAAAATGAAAAGTTCGAGGTCGACGAAGGATATGAACCTGAGTCTGCTTTACAACAAGCAATAAAGGCGCGGAAGATATTCTTTGATCTGACCTATCGGGGGACCCAATCTGATCCAAACTTTGTCAAGTCGTTTGTAAATGCAGAAGGTCTTTGGCCTCTTCTGGCAAAAAATTGGACTTCTCCGTCTGAAGAGGCGCTGAGCCTTCTTGCGGCAGTGTCCAGAAAAGCACCCGCGTTTTTTAAAATTTGCTATATCAATACTCTCGAAAGGTTTACCGGAATTGACGCGGCAGCGCTCAAAATTCTTGATTTTGTAAGAACAAACGAAGAAGATGAGCTTAGGGCAGTAATTAAAGCGCTCGGAGGCATCGGAACATCGCGCGCTCTCCAGGAACTTATAGCGTGTCTCACGCGCCCAAACTTTTCGATCCCTCTTAAACTCGAGATATGTAACATTTTGAAGCTAAAAAATGTTCAGAACTTGCAACGAGAATTGCGTGCTGCTATCGATGATTTAAACTCGGTCCAGGAAGATCGAGAAGACTTGCTCGAGTTAAAAGAAGCTTTGTCGGAACTTCTTTTCGTACCTGATGTTGCAATTCAACAAGACCACGATCAGACAGTGCAGGGAGCTTCGCAGGGGGGCTCAACTTCAGATGTGGTAGATGGTAATGGCACGGGGAAAAAAGAGCAGGTCGACTTATCTGGTCGCAAGAACCTCGATGAGACGCTTAATGGCAAAATTCCTAACTATAAAAATCTTTCTAGCGAAGTTCGCCGCGCACTTCGCACGGCCCAATTTTTCGATGAACAGGTAAACTTAAATGCGACTTCTGTTGAAACGATCGATCTCGCACCAGTCATCGACATGCAATATAAAGCCCTGGAGCTTATCTTTCGTGAGACATTTGAAGAAAGTTGTACACGTGTAATACACAGGGGAACGATCCAACGGAAGCTTGATATCATAGGGTATGCTAGACCCATTCCCGCAGCGATGGACGAATTTGAGAATTATATCAAGAACCTACCGATTGTGTGCACGATCCCATTTTTTAGTAAATTTAAGCTTCGTAAGATGCTGCGAAGTATCTGCCAGTTTCAACCTGGGAAACGCTTTACGCTCGACGGGATCAAGGCTTTCGCTCTATTTTTTCTTTGTTTCGGCAGGAAACAGTGCCGTTATGGCCTTCAAAACATGTTCCCTCTATGCTTTAAGTCCGATGATATGCTCGCTGATTACTGTAAATCCCTTCACATATTCCAAGATTTTCGAAATCGCGCTGCCCACGAGGGATTCCATCCTGATGCGAGTAATAACTTGCAAAGCATTTGGTGTAGCACCGCGGAAATTATCCAGAACACCTATCGCCTGAAGGAAGCAATGGAGAAAGGTTCTGAGGCCGATTTCTCAACGCCTGAGAACCGTTCTAATCCTGTCGTTCTTCATAGGGTGTCTTAAAGAAGAAAAAACTAGCCAATCCGCCTCAAAATGTGCAAATATTGCCGCGATGCCAGGATTTGGCTAACGTAATATCAACTTTTCCGCAGAGGATTCAATAGATGACTAAATCTACGCCCACCCGTGTTGTGCTAACCAGTGTCGGACACTACTTTCCGGAGACGATCCTTGATAATAAATTTTTTGAGGAACTTGACATTGACACGACCGAGCAGTGGATCGAAGAACGCATTGGCATTAAAGAGAGACGATCGATCCTAAAGAAAGAAGACATTGTCAGGCTCCGCCGCGGAGAAACTGATTACCTCTCTCTAAGAAAAGAAGGCCGCATAATGTCAATGGTAGATATGTCTAAGCCGGCGTGGGCCGTGCTTCTTGATCGTCTATCTCCGGAAAGTCGACAACTGCCGATCGATATGGTGCTATGTGGCACAGGTATTCAGGATTATGATGTTTCGGCTAACGCTGCCTATATCGCAGCTGCCCTTGGAATCGAGTGCGCTTCCTTTGATGTCAACGCCGCCTGCAGTTCGTTCGCGCTTCATACCCAGCTTATCAGATCAATGATGGAAACTGGCCAGTCTAAGAAAGCTGTTTCTTTCATTATCGAACGTTTTACAACTCGTCAAAATTATGCGGATCGTTCCAATAGCATTTTATTTGGAGATTCTGGCGTTGCAGCTGTTTTTGAAGCAAATTCGACCTCGCCTGGATTTGAGGTCATAGATTGCACATTTACCTCAGCTCCGTCTGGCGCTAAGCATATCGTCATGAATTACGGAGAATTTTTTAATCAATCAGGGGCTCCCGTTCAAAAATTTGCCATCACGACGACTGTCGCAGCAACAAAAGAGATTTTAGCTCGGAATGGCCTCGCTCCAAAAGACATCTCGTATTTCATTAGTCACCAGGCAAATCTGAGAATGTTGTCTTCTGTCATCGAAAGACTTGGATTGACAGAGAAGCAACATCTTTTCAATATTGATTACTACGGCAATCAGGGCGCATCTGGTGCTCCAGCCGTTCTTTCTCAAAACTGGGACCGCTTTAAACCGGGCGACTATGTCGTTATGACCGTTGTCGGTGCGGGGCTTTCGTGGGGAGCCATCCTTCTCAAAAAAACTGGTTGAGAAAAGTTTTTCGGTTTATTAATGATACCACGCGAGAGGTGGCAGCCTGCTGCATGCCCTTGTTTCGTCGAATTTTAACCGCCAAATTGACAGTCTTGCTAGTGGAATAAATCTTGCTTACCCCGGACTCGGTATGTTCCGTTTTTTTTGAACTAGTCTAGTAATGGGGGAATGAAGATGAATCGCTTCACGATAGTATTAACTCTTTTCCTGTCGCTATTACTCGGCAGCATGCTTACAAGAGCAGATGTTCCTGATGATATCGATTATCAGAAGTACTTTAAACTGTATGAAGATCAAAAGAAAATCTCTGATGAAGCAAGGCGTGTCGCTAATGGCAAGCTATCGATTTATCTACAAAAGAAGGAAGAGCGAGAGGCTCTCGAAGATACAAGAGCCTACATATTGTCTGAGATCTCGAACAAGCAAAGACAGATTTCGTCCTGCCAATCAGAGATTGAACGTCTGCGGAACACACAATCATCAATCAGAAGTTACGACATTCCTCGCATTCAAAACGACATGAATTCCGTAAGAAGTCAAATGCAGTATGCTGACCAAAATATTTCTGCTACACAGGCGGCTCTGGCAAGTGAAACGGATCCTCAAAGACGCGCCGCGTTGCAATCGCAATTAAATCAGCTCTATGCCCAACGAAGAGGGTTAGATGATAGAATGCGCAGTCTTCAGCTAGAGCAGGATAACTGCTATCGACGTCTGAGCGAGATTGATAGCCAAATTTCATCAAACTACAGCTGTATCAATAGACTACAAAGCGAGATTTCTTCACTTTACTCCCAACTCCCTTCTGAAGAGCAAATTGCCTCTGCAAGAGCGCATGAGCAGGAAGCTTACCGGATCTATAAGCAATATGACGAGATTGCCAAGGGCGAAGAAGAAAAAACTGCCAGCGCACGGAAGAAATACGAACAAACACTTGCTCGCTTTGAAGTTGAAAAGACCAAATCCATTGTTCTTGCCGAACAGGACGGAACTGCTGGTGGCGATAAGGAAGGTCTTGAACGTGCCCAAGCCGAATCAGTTTCGCTCGGAGTCGAGCATGGCACACGTGACGGTAAAGCAAAAGGCGAAGAAGAAGGGCAAGCGCGCGAATTTAAGGCCGGTACAGAACAAGGAAAGATCGACGGTCCACGCGACGGCACCGCTAAAGGTGAAAAAGACGGACTCACCGCTGGTGAAGAGGAGGGAAAGCGTAATGGTTATCAAGACGGACTTGCAGCAGGTTTCGATAAAGGTCATAAACGTGGCTATGACGAAACATATCCTGCGGGTTATTCAGCGGGGAACGGCCCTGAAAACTATCGGCGAGGTTATGATGAAGGTCTTGTAAAAGGAACTGAAGACGCCCACGAAACTGCCGCGAATGAAGATTATCCAAAAGGCTGGAAAGAGGCTGAAGCAGAACTTAGGGCTCTCGCGCCGCAGAAAACAATCACGATCAATAATGGTGGAAGATTGTCTCCAACACGTGTGGATACTCCCGAAAATCCAAGCGCATCTATCCTTACAAAAGCTGTGCGTTTCATTGGTAGTTATCAGATGAATATCGCTATTCCAGAGCCAGACTTTCGGTATCGCATCATAAAAACCTACACCCATCCAGAAATTACAGCCTCATATCGCGATCTTTACGACAGCAGCTACACAAAAGCATTTAAGCATGTTTACGGCGAAAGGTTTCCTCAGGCCTATGAAGAGCATTATAAGAAAAGCTATGACGAGGCTTATAATGTAGCTTTAAACCTCTATTACCAAAACTCGTACAAGTTCGGTTATGACCAAACCTACAAACCGTCATTTGAAACTGCGTATAATGCCGCTCGAAAAGCCGCCTATGACCGTGTTTATCAGAGCTTCTATAGCATCGCTTATGCTGAAGGACTTCCTCTGAAGGAGCAAGAAGGCTACGAAAAAGGCAAAGTGGATGGATTCGATCAAGGGAAGAAAGATGGCGAGACAGAAGCGTATAACAAAGGACTTGCCACGGGCAGGACGGATGGTTTTTCAAATAGTATTGCCGATGAGAGAAAGGAAGCCTATGAAAAAGGCAAATCCGATCTTAAACAAGACTATGCCACAAACTATAAGCCAACATCAAT
>CAILAO010000640.1 GCA_903832105.1 uncultured Pseudomonadota bacterium
GATGTTCACAACATCAACCTTTTATGACGGCAATTTAGGCGGACTTGCAGGAGCTGATGCAAAATGCGCGACTCGCGCGAGCGCCGCGGGACTTACCGGCACCTGGAAGGCACTGCTTTCAAGTTCAGCTTCGGGCTATAACGCAATTCAAAGGGTCACTAGCGATGGTCCATATTTTAGTCTTAATGCCAGGGGTTACAAAAAAGTAGCCGATACTAAGGCCGATTTATTTGACCAAACCATCGCTGCGCCGATCTCTTACAATGAGTTTGGCGTCTTTCTAAATCCTGCTGTCTGGACGGGGACAGATGTCAATGGGGTTTTCTATCTAAATCGTACTTGCAGTGATTGGACGACAGCAGTGGCCGGAAATTATGCGGCTTATGGATATTCAAACTATATAAACAGCGCATGGATCTACGGGTATTATAACGGTGATTGCTTTAGCACTTTTTCCCTCTACTGTTTTGAATTCGCACAATGACCGACAAGTCAGGCCTGTAAACGCCAGGCGATTTTTATGATTTTTGCATCACGTCATATAAGGCGTCGAGACTAGAGCGTGTCCTGAATAGCGCTGGATTAAGGTTGAAAGCCTTGAAAGACTTAGACTTGATCATTGTCATAATCTTATGGTTTCAACGTGATCTCTTTCGGAAGACTTTTACTTGATCAGCAACACTTCGCCGTATTTCTAGTAGAAGTTTTAGCGAAAAAGCCCAACGTTTCAAGAAAGAGATCACGTTGAAGTCTCAAGTTTTAAGTCTATGTCTATGAGGACGCATACGCTAACCCAGTGCTGAATGGCACTGGCTGCATCGATGTTGGAAGTTCCACCACGAATGGAGTGCTGCACGAGATTTCGTAGGGGCATTTTAACGATGCATCGAAATTCTGCCTGAGAAATATCCCGCGGAATCTATCTGATTACGTCGCTTGTTTTTTGAGCGTTAATAACTTCAATTGCTTTATTAAACCACCCAATCCCGTCATTTAGATAATCATCAAGGCTCGGTTTATACTCGATATCAGCGACCGTCGGTCGATTCTCGGAATTGAAGTTATAGTAAGCGTCTTCATCGCGATAAACGACTTGATCGAGCTTTCCCGGGAAACCGAATAAATAGCTCGGAACATTCATCGTCACAACGCTATATTCATCCTGCCACTTTGTTGAATAGGGACCATCCGCAAAGAATCCAGCTCCGGTTCCATTGGAGTGGGTCCCAATAATCTTTGCCCTTCCGCTACCTTTAAGAAGCATTGATTGACCATCGCAGGCGCTAATACATTCTGGCGTCACAAGAGCCACGATAGGAAGGTCAAACCCCGCAACTTCTTCACTCGGTTCGACACTCCCTGTTCCCTTTGCGAAAGCACTGGTGTAGTCCTTTCGATTTTTGATCGCTTCACGCATAAGATCAACAGCCACATCAAATCCGTCAATTTCGTCGACGTTCGGGAGTTGGCCGCTATCTGCCATCTCAACGATCTGCCGAAAGAGTCTTGTAATTCTGAAAGCACTGGTGTTATTCGGATATCGCTCGCCGGTTTTTGCCAAATGCCCAAGAAGAATCGCGGGATAATTTCCGTTACCCCACGTAGTAAGAAGCAAAGTTTTTCATCATTTCTTCCTTTCGTAATGATGTTTTATATATCACTCGCACTCGTATCAGGACTTTCTATGCTTTCTGGTAAGCATGCTTTCAATTTCATCAGTTCGATTTGACAATCAGGGACTGACATGCATTTATCACCCCCCCAAAAAAGGCTCTCTGCACCAATCCTTTTCGGTCTAAAGAAAAAGGAACTTGAGTTGCTTCTAAGCTTTCATTTTTATCAATTAAAAACAAAGCCGCCTTTCGCTAATATTTTCAGCAAAATATGTCGTGTTTAAATTCAAAGTTTCCCGATCCGAGTTTGAATGCTATCGTCCTACGGTATGGACTTTAGAAAAACCAACTTATTTTATTATTTAAGACATGGCCAAACCGATCCTAATGTTACCGACACGACGTGTGGCGGCGATTGGGATGTTCCGCTCAAAGCAAAAAGACAACTTTTTGCTGGAGCGATTCATCACAATATGCGATGAAAATTTCTCCAAGGATCTTTCTGCAATAGAAAGAGAATTAAAACGCTTTGCTCATGCCTAAAAACTTCCCCCAATTGGGCTTAGTCGCAAAATGCGTTCTTTTGCCGACACATAAAGAATTCACGGACTTGGCGCGTGTCGCTCTGCGCAGATATCAGCTTGGGGCTGGGACTTGCAAAGAAGGGCTGAGATAGCATCGAGTTTGGCTTTGAGTTCTGCAATTTCAGCGTCCTTTTCGGCTCTAAGCTCTTTCACGGCTGCGATAGTTTGCATATTGAGCCCGAGACCATACTTGATGCGTTTGAATCCATCTTCGCCCGTCGTGACAAATTCGGGGAAGACTGTTTCTAGCTCTTGCGCGATCATTCCCATTTCGCGAGAGTGATAGAGGTTCATTTCGGGGTATTCCTCATACCGCCAGTCATAGCTCACTGGGCGAAGATGTGAAATGCGATCGAGCGCGCCAGTGATCGGCGTGATATTTTTCTTAAGACGCTCATCGGATGTGCAGGTCCCTGCGTAGCAGGCGCCGGCAAGCCGAATGCTGGCATTAGTGTTGATGTCGCCAGCAACATCAAGCTTGTAGTTTGGTCCGGTAGTGCCGATGCCGACCTTTCCGCTGCCGACTCCAAAGTAAGCATTACCGTCGTTCTTGATCGTTGAAGTCGTCGACCAGCTCGAATTTCGAAAATTTAGCGTACTGATTCCTAGGTCAATGTCGCCCGCGCTAAACTTTGGAATGACAGAAAGTTCCGCCAACGAGTTTGCCCGCGTCGGGAAGTATTCAAGCTCTGTCAACCACACATCCGAAGAAGGATTACTCATCGAAAAGCGGATCTTCTTAACGTAATTGTACTGGGCCGGAATGTTTATGGTGACCACTTTCGATGTGTTAGATGTCGTGCTAAATGCTGTAACCCACTGATCAGTGCCATCGATAGCGTGGTAGGTCTCCACAGTGATGTTAGAGGCGATGTAGATATGGTAGAAGGTTATCACCACGATGCCGCTAACGTAGGTGTACCCACCAACCACGTTTGGTGTCCACGAAACTTCCGGACTGAAGTTTACTTCGTATGTGCCAGTCACACCAGCCGAAACGCTGACGGGACCATTATAGAGGCCATCGAAAGGTACGCTGCTAGACGGAAAACCTGTAGCTGTCACCGTGTATCGGCCGGTTGTCGCACCTAAAAGGCGATTCATAGGAAGACCGAGGCCGATACCATAATCGCCGCTGTCACCCCATATGTTCTGAGCAACGTAAGCCCTCGATAGACGGTCAGCTCTAACTATTCCAGAAACATCAAGAGTGGAAGCGGGGCTCGTTGTGCCGATGCCGACATTGCCACCTGAGGTGATCGTCATTCGCTCTGTCGGCAAATCACCGATACCCGTCGTCCCCTTAGTCGCAAAAGCAAGTGCCGCGAGTTCCGATCCTGCTGCAGTCGATTCGGTTCGTAGACCAATCCAACCATGGTTGCTGGCATTATAGGTGGTCGTGCCACTATAGTTAAGTAACTGATTGAACGCTATGCCGCCAATATACTCCCCGATAGTTCCAGCGCGAGTATGAAGGGGGCCAACCTTAAGCGCTGCCGTCGCATCCGTAATAGTCGTTTGACCATGATCGGCTGACTCTAGCTGAACTTGACCATTATAAACATGGAGCAATCCGGTCGGATTCGTTGTACCAATTCCTACATTCCCGGAATCATTAATTAGCACGCTTGAATTTTGCACAAGCTTCCCAGTTGTTCCATCAAACCTAGCAACGGCGTTATCGGTCGAAGAAACGGGTCCAGCAATCTTACCTGCAAGTGCATCGAAAACCGCATTTTGGCTCGGAGCAGCATCTGTGACACCATCATTAATCGCATCGGCGATGGAAGCGGATTTTGCACGAGCCGTCGTAAAATATAGATTTGTTGTTCCTTCGGATACCGCGTCAGAATTGAGAGTCTGCCATGTTTTATCGCCACGATAATACTGCGAAGCTGTTCCGGCCGATACTGCCGCTTGTTTACCATTAAGCTGCGTCTGAATGGCCGCGGTGACTCCATCAAGATAACTAAATTCCGTGTTATCTATGGCGCCTCCTCCGATCTTCGTAGCATCGACGCCGGAGGCGATCTTTGCAGAAGTTACGTTAGCATCAGCAATTTTTGTCGTGGTTACGACGTCCGTCGAAAGACCTTTTGGCTCATAAGCTGTATCATGGTTGTGCGTGATAGCAGACTTTAGAGCGAGAGCATCATACACTGCGTTTTGACTTGGCGCTTTATCAGTGACCGCATCAGTAATCGCATCGCCAACGGCAGCCGTCTTCGCTCTTGCATCTGTATAGTACTTGTTTGATGTTCCTTCGTTGATATTGTCCGATGTGAGACTGACAGCGCCTGTTAATGTGTTAACGCTTGATACGGGAGC
>CAILAO010000641.1 GCA_903832105.1 uncultured Pseudomonadota bacterium
CAGATCCAGTCGTGATTAGATTTCGCGGTGAAGTTCCAGCCTTTGTGTTAATTCTGCATATTGCAATTATGTTTCTTGCTATGGTAGCTTCCAATCTCGCTGGGCTCGAAGCATGCTTTAATAACAAGACGAGGCGCTATTTTTCGGTTGCTGTTTTTGCGGTTATCTTGCTTTTTATAGGCGGTTTAATTCTCGGTCCCATTGTGCAAAAATACGCTTTCGGCGCCTATTGGACCGGATATCCTTTTGGGAAAGACCTGACAGACAATAAAGTTCTCATCTCATTTGCTATTTGGTTCGTTGCCGTTATAGCCAATATTAAAAGGACTCGTCCGCGTTTGATTGTGTTAGCGGCCATTGGGTTACTCGCAATCTACCTCATTCCACATAGCATGTTAGGATCGGAACTCGATTATAAAACAGGGAATGTTGTAACGTCAGAAAAGTAAGAAGAGGGGAGTGACCTCCCCTCTCATGAACCCACACACACATGCAGATCGAAATATTAATATACGATGCGCCCTGGTTCGCTGCACATCGATTGAGGATTATCAAAAGAAATTGCAGTTTCGCTCGTTTCTGGCTGATCAATTGAATGTGTTTTAATCCCGAATCTCGAAATGCTGAGAAGCCTTCCGTCGACTTTGTAAACGCGATTAATATCAAGAGACATATTCACATTTTGCCACCACTGTGGGTAGGCGAGTTGGGATTGGCACTCGGCAGGTATGAGATCTTTATGCGTGATACGCGCAACCTCCGTTAATTTGTCCGTTTCAATTCGATAAAGAATGGCTCCAGAAAAGGCGACTTTGTTACCCATTTCCGGTCCGCCTGTTGATTCCTTTCCGACAAGTTCGACGGCGGAAACGCTCACAAGTTTAGTTTCTTCATCAAAGAAGAATGCGTGATGATCACTGGTCACGTCAGAATATGAACCTCGATCACCAATGATTTTATTGTCGATCCGTTTCATATCCAATGGATTTGAAACGTCGAATAACGAGACTTGTAAACCCTGGTACCACGCAAAGTCTCCCTGATCTTCGGCGTCGAAACCAACACCAAGAATTCGATCTGGTCCAACCGGATGCATATAGACCGAGAAGCCCGGAACTTTGAGTTCACCAAGGAGTTTTGGCTCAAGAGGATTGGCGAGATCAAAAGCAAAAAGCGGATCTGTTTTCTTGAATGTCACAACATAGGCGGTGGCCCCAACATAACGAATCGAGCGGATATCTTCACCCGTTCCAAAGTCATTAATGGAAGCCGCCACGTTGAGCGATTCACCTTCTGGTTTTAAAATCCAAAGATGATTTTGTGCAATATTTGGACCGGAATGATCCCAGAGATCTCCCGTCGAGGTCGCGACTGCGAGAATGTCGTTTTCGAATTCCTTAAATGCCCATTGGTCTTTCACGCGACCCGCGACTTCACCAAAAGCTGTCACGCCAACCTGGCCGGTTTCCACGTCAAAGTGAACTTTCGTGATGACAAAGCTTTCTTTGCGCTTAAGAGATTCACCCTCAGATAGCCAAGGACTCCACTCGAAAGACCTTTTTGTCAGGTATAGATTTGATAGCGACATGTACATGTCGTCCCCACCGCCCATTGCAACCGTTAGTTGAGGATCTTCCTTTATGTCGCGAGTATTGAGTGTAGCGACTTTTGTGAGGCGAAAATCCAGGTCTTCCGTAACGGGTTTTGCAATCACAGAACAACTAACGCTACTAACGCGTTCATCGTTATCCTTTTCAATGGGCTCTTCTGGAATTTCGACGGTTGTTAAGTCGTATTGCTGCATTCCTGATTTCAAAGGTAAGGAAAGTGGCGAAAAAATTAGAACAAGGCGGCCATCAATAAAGCGAGAATCTTTAAGTTCTCCTTTAATCGTCTGTTCACCCTCAAGCTCCGGAACTTGCCCTTCTTTTGCTAAAAAGACTTTAACCTTGGTTTCTGTATTCGTTTGGGAACCTGGGTAGTAAGAATCATTGTACGATAACGACTTCTGCGCGGCGGGTGTGTTCTGAACAGAATAACCAAGAACAATGAGGCGATTATCATCGACATAAAGTGAAATGATCGAAACATCATCAATCGTAACTTTTCCAAGTGACTTTAGCGATTTTCTATCAACCACTTCGAGTACAGAATCCTTTAAAACATATATGTGAGAGGTACCAATTTTTACGAAATCAGCTTCGTCGACGCCTCTTTCTTGAGTGTTCGTAAAACTTTCTTTTCCAGCTTCAGTAGAAACAGCAGATTTACTTTGAACTTCGGCTCCTGGTGCCGAAGCAGAGTCGTTCGTAACCGGGGACGACTGTGAAGTGCTTGCGGCCATTGTTGAACCGCTAGAACCTTTCCCGCCAGAAGTGCTTATTGAATCAATCCATCTATAGTAGGCTGTACGCTCGGCATCGTTTTTCTTCTTTTTTGTTAGTTGAGCCCTAACGTTTCCCTGTAACTCTTCACAATCCTTAAAGTAATCGACTGTTAAATTGAATTTCAGACCGAATTTCTCGGCTGATGACGGTGGGTTATCACTTTTCCCCTTGCTAGCTTTTTTAGTAAAAACACCGCATCCGGAAAAAGTGAAGAGGAAGGTGAGAAGGCTGATGGCTACGACTCTAACCTGCTTAAATTTCATAATTATTCCTCCGATTTAGATTAAACTAGCACCCCTGCTCCGACATCGACATCCGTGTCGTGTATAATTCCTGTCGGCATTTTTTTGGATTTTCCGGAGGGTTGAAGACAAAAAAGCGTATACAAGCGTATTCAAACTATATCTTTGTAGAGTCAAACTCGATTTTTATTGAAAAATACTCGTCCTCGGAAAGCGTTAAGACCAGATCTCCAGCGCTTGTTGCGCCAGTCACACCGGCAACTCCGGTGAAGTTACCTGTAATGACTCCACCGCCCCCCGGGGGGGATAGTTGGAAACTGATAAATTGATCAAGTTTTGGATTATTTTGAAGACTGCTCGGGGCATTTTCTTTTAGGCCATTCTGAGAATCACTCTGCGATTTGTCTTTGGGATCATCTATGTTTTCCGCTTTTTCGAGTCGTTTCATCATTCCTAGAAGCTTCACGAGATCTCGCTGGGTCAATACCACAGAAGAGGGTGGTTTGGAGCCATCAAATTTCTCGGGGAGCGGTCTTAGTACTGCTACTTTTGCCCGTGGAGTACTCAAAAAAGTTCTCCCATCAAGGTGGACCTCCACGGTCCAGACTTCGCGGAAGCTTTCCGTTTGCATGAGAGAACCCGGCGAAAGAAAACTTGCCTGAGTGACTTGCCAAGCGATGGGAATCTCAAAGCGAAAAGCAGAGCGTTCTTTTGGCCTTTCCGGAATCATAATCGGACCACCTAATTCCTGCTTAAGATCCGGCTTGATATCTTGCTTTAGTTCTTGAGCGACTAAAGCATTTGCAAAAAGGATTGCGAAGAAAAAAAATAGCACCGTTAAAATATTGGTTGTCGTGATCACCCCTCTGATTGTTCTTTTAACCATTCTTTTAACCATTCTTTTAACCATTCTTCTCGACCTCACTTTTTCGGCGATCAAAATGGGGAAGGTTTGTTCGAGGGAGCGGAATTGAAATTTCTACAAATCCAGCAAATTTTTCCTGATTGTACCAGGGTATTTGATGGATGATTTTAGCCTGTCCGGTTTTGCTTGTGATGAAATAATGGTTCGGTCTTTTTTCCTCGTAAAGTTTTCGTAGTTTTGATTTTGAAGGTTCTGGATGGCAATCAAAAAGATTACTGCCCAACAATCTTGCCCCTCCATCCCCCTTGAACGTTTGGCAGGCGGCTTTATTCATACTAACGATAATTCCTTTAAAATCCGTGACAGTTACTCCAATATCCGGATGATCAACCCATTTTGTGTCTTGTTTCATAATCTAGCGCTCCCCAACATTTTATACCACCAAGACTCTCTTCCAATCCTTATAATATGAATCATCTACAAACTATTAAAATTTGGATGCTCGAAGCCCTGTCTTCGGGTATACTGCTAAAATAACTTGGATTTTAACCATGAAAAGCCTTCGCAAAACTTTATTTTTTTTAGTTGCTTTGGTCGCGATGTTAATTTTGGAGGGGTTCCCTCTCTGGTCGACCGTGTGGGCCGGAATTCACTCTGCGCCAATAGTCATTCCTGGCCAAAAGGTTCGGCAGGGCCTTCTTTACCCGCTTTCCATGTATCGACTTTTCCGCACTGATCCCGATGGAACTCCAGTGGCGATTCCCTTCCAAATAGATGAAGTCAATAAGGATGGAGACTATGTCCTAGAAGTGGGCGATCCAGAGTTTAAAAAGGGAAATGGCGTTTTCGATCTCTCGGATGAGCTGGTGTTTATGGGCGATGATGTTGGTCCCATCATTAAACCAAAGTGGAAAGGCCCCTCCCCAGCTCACCTTCTCGAAATCCGATTAATCTATGACAGCGAGCTTGGGAACTACAAACCCGTTCAAAAGCAACCCCTTAAGAAGGAATTTGGAAAGATGGGGGCGGTTTACCTAGCTGTTTTCTTTAAAAGTCCTCCACCGTTATCGAAAAAACGCTATGTTTCGTTCGATAAAGACAACGCGGCTGTCGTCACATCACGATATCGATATCAATTCAATCAGCAAAATTATCTCGTCGTGCGTGGCATAGAAATGCTTCCAAAAACTGATAGCATGGAAGCTGATCAGATAATCCCACTCGCGACAACGCCGCCAAAGTATGCTGTGGCGGCGAAGAGCGGAAAAAAGTCGGCACTCGTCAATGATCAGAAGTTTATTCCGTTGATTGACTCTTCAACTTTTTATTTAAAAGTAGACCTTAAATATTTCATCACCCTTGAGGTTAATCACCAGTCGCTTAACACTGCTCTAGAGGCTTTTAAGGTTGGCCCAGTGCGTGTTATCGTACGTGTCAGTTTCATCTATTCTTTCCTAAAACTTAATTTTGAACTTGGCATGTACACGGAAGTTTCGTTTTTCTCAAATGCAGTCTTCCTCCCCGCTATTCTCTACAACCCACTCAATGGCGAACGAAGCCTAAATCGCGGCAGCGGTTTTTACTATGGCTTTGCGATGGTCGAAGACCCCGGTTCTCTTGAAGTGGAAACCAATATGCCGAAATATCAAGCTCCTCAACTCCTCGACCTCTTTAAGAGGAGCCCTAAAACCGAACCGTTTTACTGGATTTCCGCCACCAGCAAAGACCGTATGATGTATGTCGAAATAAGTCCGTCGAAAGAAATGAGAGCTGCGGGTAATATCCCCGCCATTTTCATTGATAAAACAAAAGGTGATGTTCTGAAGGGGCGACCTACTGATAAGGCGCTACCTCTTGGGCAGAGTCCCGTTAACATGGCGCTGTACCTCGATTTGACCAAACTGACCGAAGGGGAACATCTGACAACCTTCAGGCTTTTTTTTGAAAACTTCTATGATCCCGCAAAACTGTCTGATTTTAAAACTTTGGATAAGTGGCGGGTTGAAACCTCTTACTTCTAGTTGCTTCTTTTTCTCTGCATTGCTAGTCTTTTTTAAGGAGGACACCAACTTTTGAGTTCCCTGGAAGAATTACCCTCTGAACTAATCGAGCGAGCCGGAGCGTACTCCGACATAAAATCTGCCGATGACGATCTCCAGCATATGGAACAAAAAGAAGATCTACCGATGATCGTATGGTTAAGAGGTGACGAGCCCTATGCGGGTGAGTTTTGTCTTTCTGCGGAAGAGGTCATGAATGAGCTGGGGATAAAGAGGTCTCGGCTTACACAGATCTCTGGTAGAGAGCTGCGTGTGGGAAGGCAACGTATCGAACGATATATTCGCCCCGTTTTTCGCAGATCTGATATTGATTCCTATAAAGC
>CAILAO010000642.1 GCA_903832105.1 uncultured Pseudomonadota bacterium
AGGCCCTTTATAAGGCATCCATCCGCTTACAGATTGCCAGATACCTGCGTATGTAAAGAAACAATAAATAGCTATGATTGCCCAGAGTACCGAAAAAGAAACTGAGCAAAATATATTTATCTTGGAAACAGAAAAAGGCAGGTTCGCTAATATTCCAGAATCTCGGTTAAGTGAACGAATTCTATATAATCGAATTCCAAGTTCACTTTCAAGACATTCTACTTTATGTTCCCATTCTGTCTGCCAATACTTTGAGCCACGATTTACGAGAAACCATGCATATGATAAACAAGCTAAAACTACGGCAAGTATAAATGGGAACGGCGAATTTACAAGAATATTTCCTGTACTGTCGAGCGCCTTAGTAACGCCAAATGCCGTAAGAACTGCTGCATTCATTGTCCAAAAGTAACTTGATCTTTTCCAGAAAAGCTCTATCTCAAACTTACGAATATTTTCAGCTTGCTCATATAATTTAAATAAAACATCAAATGTTCTTGATGCCATTTGAGTTTCTCCATCTCCTCTGAAAATATCACTATCAATGAATATTGATCCTTTTTTCCACCAATCCATAAAAACCTCTTTAAAGATTCATTCGCTTAGGTTTTTGCTCAATGTTTTCTCAAACTGATAATAAAATATTATGATTCCGAATGATTTAATTTAGGCTGCCGGAGCCATTCACTACAATTTCTCTTTTCGAGTTTTAGCCTATATCTCATCATAGCAATATTCCCAAAGAGCCCACCGCTTTTGGTCGTTTCTTTATCCTCTGCAATAATCGCCATAACGGCTCCAATTTTTTTCTCTATCTAAATCTTGCCACATCAGCCCCGTTCCGAAAACATCCCGTCCCTCGAACTTGGGATGCTGACCCCAAACCGTAAACGCTAAACCACCTGCTTCACCCCCTGTACATCGCCTTTCTCATGCTTCTATGGTCCAAAAAAGAACATTGTTCAAACGGAGAAGGGTTAAGAAATTTTAATCGAAACGGATCAGGCTAGGATAGAGTTGCTACATTTTTAAGCTAAGAAGATGTCGCGCAGTTTCTTACTTCGAGTTGATATCTCGGCAAGGCAAGTGCATGGCTATATTAAAAGCGTGGTCAAGGTCCGCTTCGTAAAAGTTTTGGTAGATATGAACTACCATGGTATGACGCACCAGCAGATGGCATCTTTCTCAACTCATGTGAGGTCTCTACCAAAAAAACAACGCAAGGAATGACCGGTAAGGCGGCGCGGCGGATCATCGATGCGTGCTCCAAGCCAAAAATGTGGCACAACCTGGCGGATCTGTTGACATCCCCTCAGCAAAAAATAGTCGCTTCAGGTGGGCGATGTGTTTCTCAGAATTCATCAGGCTGAACGGAGTCGCGTGAGCGCGACGCAACAATTGTCTGCTCCGAACAATTCGATGTAGAATATGGAGAGACCTCCATTTGTTTCGGGTCTGCGGAGGCGCTGTGTAATGCCATCAAAGTTTCGTTTTAAGTTCGATTTTGACATCAATAAGGATCGATTTTTTTCTTTTCTAAACGAAACAATGATAGACAAGACCAAATGCTTTCGCGAAGGTCTCCTAGAAGCCATAGGGAATGATTTCAGCCAGTATCTCTGTAACGGTCCTATTGGACCACAGATTCTTACCTACGAAACTGTCGTAAGCGACAGATACACAAAGAACAACATCTTCTCTTCTGTAAATGATGCTATTTCCCTCGTTGAAAAATCTAAAACCGATAAATGGGGGTGTTTTTTTCTATTTGAGGGGTTAAAGCTCAGCTTCTCTGCATCTATCAAACTTGCCAAACATTCCGTAGATTTTGTCCTTCCATCTCGTCTTATGTTCTTGGATACATCGTTTGGGGTACCTACGAAATCCTTTGATACAAAGGTTTGGGGCACAAATAATCGTTCTGCAGTGTCTGTACGTGCATGGCGTGCAAACATCGCTAAGGCGTTACTCTCCGAGTACACGAACTTGCGTCACAACCCATGTAAGTGCCTTGACGAGTGGCTCATGTTCAAATCGGCTCTTTATCCCCCTTACCCCTATCTCGTATGTAAAGGTTGTGGGGAGCGTTTTATTTGTGAGTGTTTTCTTCCAGCCATCGAAAAGTTAACCGCACAAGCTAATGCTCAAGTAATGAACTTTCCATCTGGATGGCATAAAACCTTCTTGCTCGATAGCAAAACATTTAAAGTTAGAAAATACCTGTGTCATCTTTGCAGGAAACACGGGGGAGGAATTTTTTTTGAGTCGAATTCCGCGCCAGTTGCCGAACAGACCATTGCACCCTACGTTTTCCTTGAGCAAATTTTGATTGGAGAAAAAGGACGGCGGGCTGAAGACAGAGCAAGAGAGAAGCTTGGTATTCCCCTTGTTGGAGATGAATGGGTAGGGGAGCGAAATTTGTATCAAGCGACTAAAGCAATATTGAAGAGCTGCGAAGTACTTCGTGGGGCTCGTCTGCCCTGGTTAGGGCGTCAACACCTTGATGTTTATGTGCCAGATCTTGGAATTGCCATTGAATATCAGGGACAACAACACTTTCAGCCCGTAGATTTCTTTGGTGGAGAGGAAGCCTATAAAAAAACGGTGGAACGTGACAAGAAGAAAGCGGAATTGTGTCAGGCTAACGGCATAATTCTTCTCCATTTGACATATGAAGACCAAGTGGACAAAAGTACAATTCTCCGATTGCTTAAACCACATATGACCAAGCAAAAAAAGGATTTTTCGTGATAACAATAAATGACAAGCAACAAATTATGAAAGTTCGTGGGGTATAATGTTTTGCTGAGGTATGGCGAGACGTTGGAAATGTTGGTGATGTGATGTGGGTTAATTCAAAGAAGAGTGAAACTGTCTCATTCTATATGACACGGAGGGTCTGCCCGTGCCAAAGCGGAGATTGAGAACTTTTTCGCGGTTATGAAGACTGGTTGACATAGTCGCCAGGGATAAACACCATGATTGGGGAAGAAAATTGGATATTGTTAAGCAATTAGTAAAGCAAGAAGAAAGCTCTTTTGTAAAGGAATTAGAGGTGTTTTCGAAACGACTCAAACATGAGTCATTGTTTTACGCGAAAAGTAGTGTAATTGAGGATTTGATAAAAAAATACGAGAACATGCTATCAAAGATTTTTCCCTCCGGAACTAGCTTCTTCAGAGTACGTCGCCATTCTGGGAAAAGGCCGCCAGATGCTTATTTCAGTGAAAGCGAAATTCGCAATCCTCCCAAAGATAAAGCTCTGGAAGGACGACTAAATCCAAGCGGAATCAGTTTTTTATACATGGCAAACGATTTACACACAGCAATTCTTGAAACGCAATGTCATGCTGGTGACTTTGTTACATGTGCTAAGTTTGAGGCTGTCGATGAAAAAAAATATTTCAACTTAAGCATAGTATGGAATTCCGATATTAAAGTTTCTTTATCGGAGGAAGAAAAGCTATTTTTTGATAGATTGGATTTTATGATTAGCGAACCTTTAAGCATTCATGATGATCCCACATGTTATCGCGTAACCCAATGGTTTGGGGATTATGTCAAAAGTTTGGGTTTCGACTGTTTGGTATATTCTTCCTGTAAGCGAATAATAAATGCAGTTAATATTTGTGGATTTAACCCAGAAGATTGGAGGCTTGTCTCGGATTCTATCCGTGGAGTTTTCATAGAGCAAGAAGGCATTCCAACTCTTGAAAATTGGGATCTCTAGGAGTTCATAGTAGCTGTTTTTTATAGCGGGGATTAATTTTTATAGAAAATACTGTTAAATGCTTTCCTAAAAGATATGTCATTATGACTACGATTCTTAAAGTTGGAATAGAATTTTTCACAATGAAAGAATCAATTCTAAGCCAACGGGGACACAGTAGCAAGAGCGAGGTCAGCTCATTGAGCGCCTTGTCGGACCCGTGTCATTCGGGCGATGGTCGATATGCGCAGATCGCGGCATTTTTGACCCAGGTGCGGGTACCGACCAAGAAGATGGGAAAGGGATGGCATCCGGAAACGGTGTGGAGGATTCTTGAAATAGCCATAGTGACACGCCATCGATCTTATTGCGAACGCCTAAGCACTTCGTCAGAGTACGCTTCCGAGCCAACGATTCGATCCGTTTAGCGGGAAGTCCATTTCGACTCCCGATCTGGATATCACGGTTCCGATTCAGGAAAATCCTGTGATGAGAAAAGGCTGAAGCTCGAAGGATCCCGTCGGCGGCGTTAAAGTCGCCTCGGCACTCATCGCTGGCACACATCATCCATCCAACCCAACTTAATTTTGGATCGGACACCTACTATAGTTAGTATCGATAGACGCTAATGCAGCGACTTCAAATGGAGGTGTGTTCGGATGACCATGATCAATGTACCATGGAGCGGGCCTTTTAGCTGGCCCGGATTTGAGACTGAAAACCAGCAACCTCCGATCCCCAAAGTTCCCGGAGTGTATCTTTGGACGTTTGAGTGGCAAGGCGGCTATCTGGTGTATGCGGCTGGGCTAACGCGGCAAACAGTGCCAAAGCGTTTGGGACGATGGAAGGGCGACTATATGCGCGGCAAGTGTAATGTTCTGGATACCGAGAAAGCCCAAAACGCGATTAGAGTAGAGATATGGCATGGGTGGGGATATGCGCGCGCACATCCTGAAGAGTGCCAGAATCGAATCAGGGAAATTCGCGAAGCCGCACGTAAGCAGCTAGGTGCTTTTCGGATCTTTGTTATTGAAATTGGAAAGGAGCCTCGCATTCTCGAACGACTTGAGGCTGCGATAATGGGCTACATATATCAAAGCGCACAGCCACTGTGCGATATACCCGACGAGGGTATGTTTCTGGCACCCCGTTGGAAAACAGAAAGTCCCATCCAAGTAAAAAATAATTGCATCGTCTGTCTCCATGGACTCCCTAATATCCTTGAGATTTAGCGGTTGGCGGTGCTGTCTGCTACTTATTTTATTCGGATCGCCAGCGGAATCGATTGGCCGAAATATTTGTCGTTAGACAATGACCCGCTCTTCAAATATCGGAGGTGACAGGTTAACCTCGAAGAGCACTACAGCATCGAAGAAATCAAAACGGTCCCATACGTTCCGTGGAGCCATCCATTCGTCGAGATTGACTGGGAGCTGTAGACGGGAGTTCAACGATCGAATTCTTCTTTGGCAGCGAAGCGGACCTTGAAGCAAAGCTTTGCCAATACCAAGGATATTTCAACTCATATCGAGTTCATTACGGCCACCACGGAAAAACTCCCGACGAAATCACCAATCAACGCCGTCTCGCTAGCATTAGTTTGAATAGTTTTAGATGGAAACCGGGTCTGCGGCGGAATGTTCGAGACGCTAATTGCAGCTTAGTTTGTAATTTTAGGAGGCAAGACGGATTGGTACCGAATCACACTTAATCTCGCGGCTCAGTGTTTTATTTCCGGACTGTTTCCGTATTAAGTTTCTATCCCCAAATATTTCGCAAGACAGTCGAATCATTGAACGACATTTTCCTTTGTTCCCCAAATCTCTAGAAACTCCCCCGAAAGCTTTACTGTGCGCGCTTTAATCTTGTCTTCACCCCAATCTGTATCACCAGCCTCAAATCCGTGGACAATATCGTCCTTCGTTATCGAAAGACTGGCATACGCTTTGATACCCTTCTTTCTTCCCTCGCCGTTCATCTTTTTCCCAAAGCTGTAATTCTTTAGGGCAGAGTTCAATGAGCTGGTGAGAAGTGTCATGTTTCCGAGCCAGTAAATCTTCTCATACCTATCTTTCTTTGCCTCTTCTGGATTCATACTTGTTCCATCTGCATTCCTTTTATCCGGCATGTCCCTCCAATGGTCTTCCCATTTCTGGGGCATTATATGTTCAAGAGAGAAATCGTCTTTCAGTTCGCGGACGTCATACTTGTGGTCACTGTATCTTCTATGCAATTCCAACCAGAACAGTACTAGGGCCGCATTTTTGTTCGTGATCGCCTTAAGGCCCGCCACAACCTCGTCATCGCTCGTCTGTTCAATTGCGGTCTTTAATGCATTGGGATGCGCAATGAAAACCCTACATAGTTTATTAAAGCTATTGGTTTCCTGCTTAGAAATAACTCGCCGCATAACAAACTTTTCAAGTTTGACCAGCATCCGGTCCCGCATATCCTCATCTTTAGCATGATTTTTAAGCACGAACAGAATGAACGGATGGAGCGTGGTTATTTGAAAAGCATCGAGAATGTGAAATAGACGTTGAGCGCTGTTACCAAATGAGAACAACGTACTATCATCAAATGAAGGAATTTCTGCTCGATAAATGTCTCCGTAAGCTTGAATCTCTTCGATGAAAGTGTTTAAAGGCTCAATAGTCTGAAAGCTTGATACTTGGGTTTTGTACAAAACGGACAAATCAGCCAGAGTGTGTTTGTCGGGGTCGTAAAACTCTTTGATCACGGCGATGGAATGAAGAAGGATTTCGATGTTGTCCCTCATCAGCCTGCCAGTCGGTCGCTTGGCCTCCCAGAATGCGATTGTCTCGTCGTCGACTAAAAACACCTTCTCCCAAGTCTTCTTGTAGAGATTCAGAGCTTGTTTAGGCTTATCAACAAAAAGCCGGAGGGCTACCTGAAAGAGTCCGTTCTTTATGATATCCGCACATGTTAGTCGGACACCCGCAGTGTTCGTGGTATCGAAGATGGTTTGTTCATCGTCTACCTCATCCAAGTCGATCACTACGAGCAACTTATGTTCAGGGCTGAGGATACGGTTGAACAAGGACGTGCGATTGTCTTCCGACAATTTCCGTAATTCACCAACAAAATACCTATAGCATTTCAGTATCCTGTTTTCTTCAGTCCGAGGACTCACCGAGGTGTCGATAGCGGGGCCATCAAGACCTGCGGTTATCACGCTGGTGTATGCGTCTGCGTCAACATGGGAGTGTTGAATGCGTACCAAGAACCCCTTGTCCGTGGAATGTTGCTTGAAAAAGAGATAGGTACGGATTTCTACTGCGCAGTTTCCCCTAATCTCCCCCGAAAACGTGTCGTACAAAGCCTTAACCAAAACGCTCAAGGTGGTGAGCCTTTGCTGCCCATCAATAACCATGACCTCTTTTGGTTCACCGCTAATGAGCTTTTGTTGTTTAAGAATTAGCGACCCAAGAAAGTGGCTTCTGCCCGCATTTCGAAGGTCTGTTAAGAGGTCGTTCCAGTTGTCCTCATCCCAGACATACCCTCTTTGAAAGAAGGGGATGGTGACTCGCCCTTCATTGCTCAGAAACGTAAAAGATCTAGCTTTTGCCTCCACTGAAAACCTACCTATTCTTGTCGCATAATTGGATCACAATCTTTCTTTACAATTCCAAGTCCGTTTCGGTGTCGAACCCCAAGGATGTTCTACCCCTACCCTTAATATCAGCGTGATTGACGGCAAATCGAGCAAGAATTATTTTGGCGGAAGCTGAAAGGAAATGCCTATCGCTCCTCCGCCAGGAACTCGCACAACGGAATACAAGATGATCCCAACCTGCCGCTGTCTCACCTTTTCCATCACCTCGATAGTCATGCCCGTACCGACCACGAAAAGTCGCGATTTATGCTTCACGGCCTCTTGTGCAGCATTTTTTACACGCCTTTCGGTGACAGTCTTCCCGTTAAACAATTTCGGTCTTTCGGCACGTGTTCGCTCAATCAATTCCAGAATCTTTTCAGCATCCCACCCTTCGTGCCGATGCCGAGACCTTCTCATCTGGCCGGTAATTTCACGTTGGACGCTCTTCGGCTTAACTTCGACGCCGACCAGACGGCGAGTTTTCAAATCGAGAAACGAGAGATCTGGCGAACCGCTGCGATTTAAAAGGGATTCCACCAGTACAAAATGGTTACCACGACCACCAAAAAGGCTTTCTGGGTGGGCTTCCAACCGTCGGTGGATATGACTTTCAGGGGAAAGTTCTCGATGCCCCTTTTTGTGATGCCCCTTTTTGTCGTCGAGAAGGTAAACACGAAAATTTGGTACCCTGTCAGTCATGATCACTCCCTTTGGCGCTTTCTGCGAGCCTCGATGAAAAGAGACAGACCGAACGGCGCACTGATTACAACCCGTCATCCATCGAATTGTACCCCAAGACCGACGAATGTTCGATTGAAAACTTCGCGTTGGTCCATGCTCACTCACGTTAACTAAGCTCGTCATTACCTCATTTCGAAAACACCCCACCTCATCTGACTTGGAAAGCACGTCCAAAGCACAGGCGAAAACGTTCTCTCTTCACACCATGTAGCCCAACATTTTCATGTTGACCAACGGTTTATCCCGGTCCATTAACTATACAAATCGAAAATCTCTAGGGCTTTCATGAGTAAAGAATGGCCTATTTTTACGACAACCTTCTTACTTATAGCCTCACTAACCACCTAATTTAAAGAAAGTAATCCTTCTGGTAAAGAAAATTTTCCACCGTCTTTCCTAAACCTATCTCGAAATATAGTCGATAAACACGATGTTTACGGGATGGTCCATTTTTTTATCTTCGGAGATTTAACCATGAAATTGTATATTCACATCGCTATTAACTGAATATGGTTACGATTCGATCTCTCCATCGTTATGAGTTTGAAATGCCGAAACACTAGAGACATGTTACAAACCTATTTGTTTCCACTATAAGCGCATTGCCATAAGATTTCGCCTGCTACCGATTGTAGTTCTGGGAATAATGTTAGTTTCGAAACTCCTAAGATTTGAAGATCTTCAAAAAACCTACCAAGATTTGCCCTATCAAGAACTATGCACGCCAATTTCAGCTTTTTAAAAGAATCTTCCTGGACAGATAATTCGTCTATAGATTTCGGATTTGTACCATGGACAGTGAAAACACCCTGCTGGGCAGTAATTCTTGGATTTGATCGCGCAGGAAGAATTGCTATCGGAAACTCATTTGTACTCGGATCATTGCCATCTGTCCAATTGACTTCCTTCGGGTTTCCGATCTTTACCATACTTGGGGTAAAATAATATTCCTTTATGATCGAACCAGGACTAAATGGTCTATCCTCTCCTGTAGATGAATCATTTAGTGTTCCTGCATCCATTAGCCAGACAGTTGGAGAATTTTCATCATAAATAGGTGTTGCGGGAGACTTTTTTAACTCTTCTTCTATCTCCTTTTTAGATTTAACAAAAATTGATTTTTCAATTGCAAAATAAAGAGCAGCTAATGCACTTTCGGTCCAATCAAGTAATCGCGTCTTTAGATTATAATGTTGTGCCATATAATACCAGTCCAGATCGTCGTCACTTAGCGGACTTGTCATATATGCACGTGCATGAATTTTAAAGCGTTCGAATAAATCTTCTTCGTCGAAGTCTCTTTCCATGGAATCTTCCCTATAAATCCCTGGTAGTAGTTTACTCTTCCTTTTTGAAACGCCTCTAAACCAAATTTCTTGACGATCTGTTTCATCACATCTCCACCCTTTAATAATCTCTTTTACTTTTTCTACAAACTCTCCAAAATCAGAAACTGTTTTCTCTTCCATTTCCTAAAAGTCCTTTTAAT
>CAILAO010000643.1 GCA_903832105.1 uncultured Pseudomonadota bacterium
CCAACAAACAGCTCTACCAGTACAACCACCCAAACTGATAGCTCAAGCGGGGAAACCAGCACGGCAACCAGCACTGATACGGGGACAGAAGTCGTGACGAGTACCTCTACTGGTACCTCTACTGGAACTAGTACGGAGACAGGTACGTCGGTGATGTTGTCAGACAAGATGGTATTGAGTACGACGGGAGCGGCGGCACTCGGAACGTTGAACATCGATTTAACGGCGTCATCGGCGGGGCTGCGGCTAGCGGGAGGTTACAGCAGCAATTTATTCAAAATGAGTGAAGAAGGAAGCATGACCGAAGCTTTGACGGTGCCGGGAGCTAAAGAAGACGGAGTAGGTAAACTTAAGGTTGTTAAGATGTATGTGGTCGGGGACAAAATACTACTATGGACTAGCATGATGTTAGATAGTTATTATGATAAGTGTGCGGATTATCTTTTTATCGATCCGAATTTTGACTGCAGCACGTTAAGCTTCAACGACCATTTCCGGCGCAATTATAAACATGCCTTATATGCGGTCAACAGGCAAGGTGGGGAGCTGGAAGAGATAGTTGGGGTGTATCCGTATATAGATGATTATTACCATTGTCATACGGATGTAATTGAGTTGAGTGACGGATCAATTGTGTTTTCGGGGATGGTTGCAGATGTGGCGGGAGTTTGGAAGATGGATCTGGTCAGTAATAAGGCAACTAATTTGTTCCCTTTGTTTAATGGAAATGGAGAGTCCTGCAATCTTTTTATACTGGGTGACTCTATCTATTATCGTGGTTGGCCGTCTGCGGTATCTCCTCCTACTCTAGCTCGAATCCATCCCGATGGACAAGTAGAAGCAGTAGTTGGAGTGAATGAGGAAATAGTAGGGGCGACAACTATATTCCCCGACGGTACGATTAGGTTCTATCACGGACGGGAAGGTGAGGGCGGACTTTATAGCTATAATCCAGCGACTCAGACGACGGAGTTGTGGTTAGCAGATACTTATGAAGGCTCTAATGATACAGGTTACGTCTATAACATCAAGTTTGATTATCGGAATTTTAGGGTAGACGGCGGAACAGTTTACGCTTCCGATGGGCGAGGAATATATCAAGTCTATTCAGACGGGTTAAATTTAGTTGATCCGGGTATTCAGATGGTAGCCAGTTTACCAGAGGGTGAACAGCTCGATTCGAGTTCGTTAAGTAAGGCCGTTAATCATAAGATATCCTTTATTACGGGCACCTATGAGGTTGGTATTTTTGACGCTCAAACCAAGTCGATTCAGACGATGTATAGCTCAGAAAAAGAATTGACTGGATTTAACTTTCTAACTAGCAAGAAAAATTATGTCGTGTTTAGGGACGAGGGTGTTTGTGCGGAGTATATCCCGCTTTCCGAAATGTGCTTGTCCTACAGTAAGAATCCCTCTAATAATTTAGTAGCTATTGACTTGGTAACTAAAGAAGCGGTGGTTAGTATCTTGGCAGCCCAATTATGGCAACTTGTAGACTTTCTTCAATAAGGAGGATTTATGAAAAGATTTTGGTCTGTGGGTAAGCTGATTGATCGAAATGACGACCCTAAATCTTTAACGGTATTTGATTTTAGAATTTTTTTAGGATGCAATTGCGATCCCCAAGGAGGTAGATAAAGAACAGGAATCGTTGAGAGCGGATCGAAGAACTTAACTAAAAACTAGGGAGGAAAGGTGTTTCCCAAAGCGTATAGTTTTCTGATCGCTGGCCTACTGCTGGTAGAACTTTCATGTTCAATAACCAACAGGGACTCTCGTTACCACGGACTTTCGATCTCTGAATGCCCACCAACTATCAACAACGGTGTTTTGCATTCTATCGGTGAGGACGTATCGCCAGACATCGCTGAGCAAAATGCACGGACATCGTTTGATGAAGAGCACGCAATACCAGATTCACTTAAACAAGCCTTGCCGCTTCGTTCACTGGCTGCCTGCCAAACCGATGATGGACGCTATTTTGTGGCCGTTGGAATCAGTAACAAGGATCTGGACAAACAACGTTTAGCTGCAAATCAAAACAGTTCCACGAAATCACTGCGAGAAGCCATCGCCCATTCTGGGGAAGTTCGTCGCTGGAATCAGCTCTGCGACTTCCTACGCCAACATGAGGCCAGCTGTCAACCCTTGGACCAAGAAGCCGCCAAGCAAGCGGTAAGTCAAGCCGGTGGGAGTGTGGCTTTTAGAACGGAACCTGATCTTCCTTCCGTTCTCAAATCAAGCCTACTTCAAAGTCTGCTGGATTTAGGACTTCGAGTAAGCGAGACCGAAGCTGATACTTTAACCGTCACCGCTAAAACCGAAGTTGAGCAACTCCCGATAACTGACGCCAAGTTTCGCTACGTCAGAGCAACAATCACGATTCGGTTGATCGGTCCCAACAACCAACTCCAGGCTGAACGAGTTTGGGAAGCAAAAGGGGGCGGACTTAATTTCGACCAAGCCACCACCACTGCCAATAAGGAACTAGCCACCAAAATTCAGAGCGGACTAATTTCAGCTCTTTTTGGGGAGGGCTGACAGTGAAGATCACATTTGTTGTGTTTTGGGCTGCGTTATCGATCCTAGCACCGCACACCGCCTTAGCTGATACCCAACCCGATAAAACATCGGTCATCAAGAAGCTCGCCAACGAGCTATTCGATGCTTATAAAAAGCAGTACAGCAAACGTTCAGTCAAACCACGACTCGTTATTGCAGAGGTCGTCAACAACGGCAAGGAACTCTCCGACAATGAGGTTAGCCAGGTCGTAGATCAATTTGAAGAACGCTTGACTGGATTCGCTGAAGTCCTCGACCGTGATAAGAGTATCCATTTGAACAAGGAGGAGGAGTACCAACTATCTGGTGCCGTTAACGACAAGCAAATCCAAAATTTGGGCAACAAGCACGGCGCAACCCAAATCTTATGTCTAGCCTTCAAGGAGACCATCGCCCCGAGCAAGGAGGACGTTGAGCGGGTCACTATCACCGCTAAACTGACTGCCATCGAAGTCAAAACCAGCCGCAAGGATCTGGTCAAAACAATCTCGGTTGAGTACGAGCACACCATTTTCACTGAACACTATTACGTTCGAGATACGATCGAATTCGTAGCGGCCACGACCGGAACGTTAACTGCCATCGGTGCAATCGTTATGATTAACAAGGTTGAGGAAGCGTACAAGAAATACAAAAATGCGGACAAGGCAGACGATGCCGCCAAGTACAAGAAGGAAAGCCAGCAGGACGAAAAAATTATGTGGGGAGCTGCTGGCGTTTCGGTGGCCAGTTGGATGTTGTGGTTTTGGGCCGCAGGAAGCGAACGGAATCTGGATGTTTACCACGAGTATGAACTAACCATAATGCCCGGCTTCGGGACCGGTTTAACAAACTTGGGGGTTGTATGGAACTTTTAAAACTAAGTGTTATAGCCCTGCTGTTGCTCGGTTTGATCGAGTGCAAGAAATATGACAATCCTTATGATCTTGATAATGCCAACAAGGATTTCGATGGTGACGGTATCAAGAACAAAGACGATCCTGATCCTCGAAACAAATCAACGTCACAACAAACCAGTGGCGTTGGTTCGACCTCCTCAGGTGTTAGCACTCCTTCCGGGTCTCAAACCGAAATATCAGCAAGCATCTCAGTCAAGAGATGGAACGTCCCCTTAACCGGCGCCTGCACAATTGCATATCGAGCCGCCAATACCTCGCTTTATATTTACGATCATGGTGCGAGCAAAGTCTTGGTCTATAGTATTAGGTCGGGAGAGCCAACGCTGATTGAGACTCTCCCAGTCAAATGGCCCGGAACTGCCTGCGTAACAGTGGCGAGCTGGACTGACGACGATGAGTATTACCACGGAGCCAACGACGGTGACCTATATCACTACAATGCACTGTTGGAAAAACAGAGCAGTGCTCGCTTCAACTGGGATGGACGAAGTGGAGGTGGGCCGATTGAAAACGGTGCTATCTTAGTTTTTCCGCCAGAGAGCGCTGGACCCATGCGGGAGATCAATATTGACTCCGGTATATGGAGGCTGAGCAACACCGTCACCATACCTGAACAAGAGAAGTTCATTCTAATCGAGGACATCGTCGGCTCGTTAGGCCCGTGCCTAACGACCAAGGCAGGGATCACCAAGGTTGGCAGCTCCTATTGGATCGCGGTATCTGCCAGGGGCTATTCCTTGGTCGAAATTAGCAGTGACGGCAACATCTTGGCGGCAAAGAATATGGGGCAGGATGAAATTCAACACATGAGCAGCGACGGTGAGAATATCTGGGTCTTGACTGCATCCCAAATAATCAAAGTGACGCCGCCATGACACAACAACAACAAAGGGACTATCTATTTCAACAGGAGGACAACTATGTACCCATTAGTATTATGGATCTTAGCTGCTTTAACAATTTCGGGATGCATCACCATCGATCCGTTTCAGCAAGATTATGAACAAGCGAGGCGCGCGATTAAAACAAACGATGAAACCACTCTCGAAGCGGCGCTTCAACACATCAAGACTGCCGATGGCTCGGTCGTATCGGGTAAGAGGGCAATTTGCGCACGTTCCCAAGGATGTAGAATCTTGAGAAATGAAGGCATTGCTAAGTTTTGCGATTTGAAGCGCCAAAGTCTGAGGCTCGACAAAGTTGCAATTTCCGAGGCAGTTACAAAATATCAAAACGTAGTTCCATCAGAGGACGTAGAAAGGCGATATGGCAAATCACGTTCTTGGAAGTGGGACCCACCAGAAGCATGCAAGAAACTCATCACCGCCGCCAATGACTTATCCAAAGAAATAGCAGTTGAAGAATATAAGGAAAAATCTCTCGCTGCGGCTAGGCAAAAAGCGGCTGATGATGAACAAAAGCGGCTCGAAGCGATTAAAATTAAGTCTACATCCACTGAATGCAAGGCCGTGAGAATCGAACGAGCATATTGTGAATGTCAGATAGTCATTGCTTTCCAGGATAGCGTGATTGACCGACAGAAAAAGATTGGACAAAGAGTTGGTGTTATCGATCAAGATAAGCTCTACCAAGCTGCCAATACCCAGATATACACTCAGGGGGTTGTAAAGAAAATCAATGCGGATCTGAAATCCTTAACGGGAAAGTCCATGTTGCCTTCTTCGTGTCAAGTATCGTCAGATGATTTGGGAATAACTAAAATGTCTTGTTCTGCCAAGAGAAAGCTTTACGACAAAATGACTGCCGCTTGCGGTGAAAATCCACGCGACTATCAAAATGAATGTGCGGCCAACATCAACTTTGAAGATGAATCGTGCCAGCAGGCAACAGCTCATTGAAGGGAGCTAGTTAGGGAGCATATCTCTAGACGCCTTGATGGATAAAGGAATTATTAACCAAGGAGGATGAAGAACAATGGCGATTAAAAAATGTGAGGAATGTGGCAAGGAAGTTAGTACCGAAGCTGAAATGTGTCCCAGTTGTGGTATTGTGATTAAAAAAAAGGGAAGCGGAGTTTTTAAGTGGGTGCTTGGTATTTTCTTAGGACTGGTTACTTTTGTTTTGATTAGTCCACTCATGAATAACACATTGTCTTTAAAGCACTCATCCAGCCATAATACACCGAGCATTGAAAACGATACTGTGACTCTTGAAAAGTATAAGCAAATTCAGGATGGCATGTCTTACAAAAAAGTTGTTTCTATCATAGGAACAGAAGGTGAAGAAATGAGTCGAAATAAAATTGATGGGGTTCCTGGTGTTATGCAGTCAATTGAAACAGTAATGTATAGTTGGAGAAACGAGAGTAGAAGTGGCATGACCGCAAGTTTTCAGAATGACAAACTCAAGCTAAAGGCACAGCATGGACTAAAATGAAAACTGACATATCACCTGGATCAACCAAAGCTAAAAATACATATATCTTCCTATCTATTGCAGGGCAATGCTTTTAACAATATTTTAACGTAATTTATCATTGCATTTTCACGTTCAATTTCATATATTTATTGATTATGTTTTTGCGATTTTTCGCAAAAATACAAAAGCCTGTTTTCCGTTAGCAGCGAAAAACAAGCTTTGGGTGGGGTTATTGACCCCTTAATCACGTGATTTAAAGATACGATTTTTGTTCCTATCGGTCAATAGCAAATCCCATCAAAACATTTTAGAAGGTTTTTCATCAACGCCTAAACTAAGAGGTATTACGTGGATCTATTGGCTTATTTAAAGACAAAAGCATGCAAGATTGAACCAGAAGGAACTGATCTATATAAAGTTGAGCCAGCGGTTTGCTGTAATCATTCGGGGTGCGCTAAGGTTAAGCGGAAAAACGGTGAAACATTCTATAAATGCTTCTCTTGTGGCTGCTATGCTTCAAATTCGGTCGCGCTAGAAGCACAGTTAAGCAATATCCCTTATAATGAAGCTAAAGCCAAACTTGAAGGAGGTTCAGTCATTCCTTTTACTGATCCTCTCCGGTCATTGATTGAAAAGAATCATGCCTTTTTAATGAAGTCTCCAGAACATCTTAATTGGCTCATCAACATTCGAAAATTCTCTGCTATCGTAATCAAACGGTTTCTTGTGGGTTGTTATCAAGATCAGGAAGGTAGAATTATTTACACATTCCCCTATTTTGATGGCCTTATAATCCGCAACATCAAGAGCAGGACAGCAGACAAGAGCGTTCTTTTCCAACGTAAGGATGCAGGCTTTTATATTTTTAACGCCAATGTTCTTAAAAACGCCTCAGAAGTCTTGATCGTAGAAGGTGAAATGGATGTCCTAGCAGCGTACTCTTATGGTGTTTCCTTACCAGCTATTTCGTTTGGTCTAGGCGCGAACAACATCAAAGAGGAATGGCTTGATAGCTTTTCCGACATAAAAACCATTTATATTTCTTATGATGCCGACGATGCAGGGAAAAAAGGCGGCAGGCGTCTTGCTGAATTTCTCGGCATTGATCGCTGTCGTTTTGTCTTTTTGCCGTTTAAAGACTTAAACGATGCCCTGATAGCTGGGTATCCTAAAGAAAAGGTAGAAGAAGCAATTAAAAGGAGCCTATCGCTCGATCAATTAGACATCATGGCTGGAATCTCTGCTATCCCGGAAGACGAATCGATTATAGGTGAGAAGGTTGCATCACTTCTTGAACAAATTGCTAGGAGACCTGTTACCGAAACGGAGGATTACCTTAGAGCTGTCCGGGAACATTTACCCGTAACCTATAAGCAGAAATTGGACTTCAGACATACGATTGACGTCCTTCGGCGCAATTTACAGAGTAATTCCGAAAGTGATGAACATGTCAGCGCTTATGTCATGACTGATGACGAACAGCGGGCAGCCAAAGATTTTCTTCTACAGTCCAATATTGTTGACACAATAGCGGACTCTTTTAATGTTCTTGGCCTCGTTGGTGAGCGCGAGAATGCGGTCGTCACATTTTTATGTTCGTTAACACGCCTGATGGATGAACAATCACACGTTCTTATAACTGGTCAGTCTTCTTCGGGTAAATCCATGATAGCGGATATCGTAACAAGTGTTGTTCCAGAAGAGGACGTTGTCGCTATCAGTTCTGCATCAGCCCATGCACTAAACTACATTGAAGAAGAAAAGCTTCAGCGCAAACTATGCGTTATCAGCGAATTCGACGGAGCCCTGGACATGCTTTATACTTTACGAGTCGCACAATCAGAAGGAAAGCTTAATAGACTCTATGTAGGCAAAAACGAAGCTACTGGAGAGATGAAAACCTTTGATAGCGCAAAGTCAGTTCGTGTAAGCTTCCTAATTACTTCTAACTTGAGCCCTGATGAAATCGACAGCCAGAATATCTCTAGGTTGATGGTACTCTTCTCTAATGAATCAGTGACTCAAACAGAGCTGGTTCGTGATGCCATTCTTCGGCGTCAAATCAGAGAATGGAAGGCATCCAGTAGCAAACGAGATGCAATTAAATTGCTGTTAAAAAATGCTCAACGCCTTCTTCAGCCAGTTGAAGTGGATATACCCTTCTCTCCATATCTAAGGTTTCCAGCCCGATGCGCTCGAAATCGCCGAGATTTGAATCGTTTTCTTTCAGTGATTAAAGCTATCGCCTTTCTACGTCAGCATCAAAAAGAAATACACGATAGGGATGATAAGCCCTTTATTGAGGCAGATCTGACCGATTACAGTATTGCTCATCGCTACCTTAGAAATATCATAGCAAACGGACTGAATGAATTGAGTCAGCGAGCAACAACGGTGTTACGTGTTTGTTGCTGTTTACGCCAAGAAAAGCAAGGTGAGGAGACGACCAGTTTCAGCTATGGCGAGATTTTAAAGGCAGCCCAGATTTTGGGCGTTGATGTTGGCAGTCGGGAGAATGTACGTCGTCGAGTTTGCGAATTGATAGAGAGCGAGCATTTGGGAATAGCTGACGGAGGACATCTAGGCCAAAAGGGGAAACAACTTCATTTTGAAGTGATTGTGCCATTTACCCTGGATAAAAACTGCGAGATCAAAGAAATACAGCCCGCTTCTTTGGAGATCAGCGATCCTGAAGAAATCGCCCGCCTTTGGCAGCCAAAAATCAAAGAAACACAAGCTACAACAACTTACACAAAAGAGCTGTGTAACTCTGCTTCCGCTAAAAACACGGCAATAGAGGGGGATTTGATATGAAAAAGGCCTCATTACGAAACATCGGTTTTGAGTTACACAGTTACACAACCATTTTTTTAAAGTGTGTTGTGCAGCACAACTTTTTTCAATGCGCGTGTAACTTGTGTAACTGTGTAACTCAAAGTCAATTGTTGAAAAACGTGTCAATAACCCCCTCAATGCTTTCAATAGGCGTGAAATTCAAAAATCAAAGTTACACAGGTGAATTGTGTAACTTGTTGTAACTCAAAATTCGCTTTCAAAGCTGTATAAAAAATATACGAGGAGTTAAACATGATAGATGAAGATCGCCTTTGCAACGCAAGGACTACTTTGATTGATGTGGAATCCAAACTGCGGGGACTGGCTCATCTGATTCGACAACAAAAGGCGGAAGAAATCCCCCTCGACTCTCTCCAACAGGAACAAGTCAACGATGGTCTCAGCTTTTTTTTTAAGTGACATGGCGGGGGCGCTGGCAAAGATTCGAAACGAACTTGATGAAGAGGAAGTGAACGTGAGGATGAGGACCAGTAAATGTCGAAGTTAGTCAAAACAACTTTTCCCATACAACGCATTTTAACAAAGCTTTGTTGATTGATCGTTATATTGAAAAGCGCGTTAAATTCGCTTTTAAGCCTTTTTTAACCGACGATCAATACTTTACGTCATATCAAAAGCGACACGCTTAAAATCGACATTACGTGGTTTTATACGCAGAACTCCCAAAACCCACTTTCTATAGGCGTTTTAAAGCGTTTTTACAGCGATTTAAGCTAAAAATCAGTCGAAAAAACGGGTAAAAATCGCTATATAACGGCTTAATTTTACTAAAAAATTCATAACCATATAATATCATAGGTCTATTTGACAAACGGGCTGTTTTGATATACAATGTAACTCATTGTATTTAGAGGATTAAATTGAGTATTTTGACAAAAAACTAAAGGGAGAGCATGAAATGGAGAAAAGGGACCAAAATTTTTTCATCGGGAAGGCTGTAACCGTGATTCTTAAGGACAGAGAAGAAACGACTTGGAGCAGAGTTCCTTGTTCTGGGGTCAGTTCGTTAGGACTTACCGTAGAATACGTCAGCCGCGGGGTTAATATCACATCTTTCCTGCCATGGCAGAATATTTCGTTTATAGAGACTCGGGCTACTGATAGCGAAGAAGAACCCCAAGGAGTATCTACGTCCGTAAAAAATGCTTAAAGCAAAAGCAAAGGCGCATGACGAAAATTCATGCGCTTTTTTTGTAAGGAGGCATTGTGGGAATTTATAAAAAACGGTCGTTTTTTGTGAATGAAAAATCGGACGCAAAAATTGTCAAAAATCAAAGCAAAACATTCACAAAAAGTCGTATAAAAATCAACTCACAAAAATCGATCACTACTCAGGTTTTTTTGTTAAACACGAAAGATAAAAAAGAAGGAAAACTATGCTTGTAGGATATATGCGCGTCTCTACTGAAGAACAGAACTTGGACTTGCAGGAAGATGCTCTGAAACAGGCAGGATGCGAACGAATCTATAAAGACATAGCAAGCGGAGCCAAAACGGATCGAACTGGTTTAAATCAATGCCTGGCCTTTCTACGTGATGGACATGATGTACTTGTAGTTTGGAAAAGTGATCGTCTAGGCAGATCTCTGAAACACATGATCGAAGTGATCGAGCAACTCAAGAGTCGAAAGATTGGTTTCAAAAGTTTGACCGAGGGTCTGATGGATACAACCACCTCTGACGGTGAACTTATTTTTGGGTTGTTCGCCCTTTTGGCCCAACACGAAAGGTCTCGGCTGCGAGAACGAACAAAAGCTGGTTTGGCTGCTGCACGTGCTAGGGGAAGATGCGGAGGTCGCCCTAAAACATTCACAGATGACAAAAAACGACTTGTAATGACCCTACTAAAAGATCCAAGCTATACGATCAAAGATATCGCAAGACAAATCGGAGTTTCAGCCTCTTCTCTGTACCAATTTCACACCCATCTCAAAAACGAGAACTCAAACACCCTCTAATCGCTGGTTTAAAGCTCATTTCAGGCCATTTACTCCCTAATTATATATATGTGTCATCAAGTTATTGGCTTAACTTGAATTAAACTAATTTTAATAAAGGGAAAGATTATGATTAAAAAATTGAATCTTGGCGAAAGCATTATAGTGGTCGCAAAAAAATTCAAGATTTTCGCAAGTCCTGAAGATGCTCTTAAATCTTTGGAGGAAGTAACAGCAGGGCTAATGAAGAAAGAATATAGAGATCCAGAAGCTAATACAGTTTACCGAGTCGGAGACAAAGTGACAATGAAAACGGAATTCAAACCGGCAGCCAAATTTCAGATTAGTGAGATTTATGTTGTTGGAAGTAATGTCGTGTTGGCTCTCACTAAACCAGGATCAAATCACAAGATTGGTTTCTTATCGATACTACGCCTTTTGTTCTCTCACATCTTTTAACTTTTTCTAAAATCTGGCTCTTTAATCCATTCAATCCAGGGAAATCGCTCGATCAAAAAATTCACAATCGTCAAGTCGGTGATACCCAAGTAGACATCAACCGGCTTCCCTTCTCTTATTCGCAGTCGGTAGATGTCTTGATACAACCAACAAACCAGGTCTCTAATTCGTATTGCCTCTAACCTGGGGTCTGGGAATCCCATTGAAAATTTGTCTGCGAAATTCTTTCTCATAAACGTCATTTCGTAATCTTCCCCTTTAACAAAGCCCACGGCTCGATGTGCATTCAACGGAGCTTGAAAGATGTGGGTTAGATACAAAACCGAGCGTCTTCTAAAATCGTTCTTCCCCTTTAAAGCCATGTAATGATGAACACTCACATTGTGACTCTTCTCAAATTGTTTAAAAAAATCCTCCTGGTCTTTGGTGGTGAAAATAGGCACCTTTTTGCCAGGATGCGTTGAGCAAATTTGATCTATGATCTTCTCTTCCTTCTCGAAGGAATCGCTTTTTTCTGAGGCTCTTATCAATCCCGCTTTATAGCGTTGGTACGGGAAATGATGGAGCCTGATTTTTCCTTCTTTTCTTGTGAAGATTTTGAACTTCTTGGTCCCTTTTGGAAAAAGATCGTACATCGGATCAAGTCGAGCAGTTGCGTCAAAAATCAGAGCCTTCTCCATCTTTAGCTTTCGTAAATCTAAGAACTTTCCGGTAATGAAGTTGTCGTCTTTATCTCTAACAATCAACCCACCCTGCGCCGTCAATGCTCTTATCGCTTGTCCGAATTTAGAGTTGCTTCTTTTTTTAGAAGCCCCAAGTTTTATTTTCTTAGGTCGAAACCGCCCTTTTCCTTCCTCCAGTCGCTTTAATAGAAACCGACAACCCCGCTGAAGATTTTTGCTTTTGTTCTCCCTCCGAAATTTTTCCAACTTCCGTCTGACGAAGGATTGAGAAACAGAATGGTGTTTGAATAGGGCAGGCCGTTCGTCGATGATTAGAATCTTCCTTTGGCCTTCTCCCCATTTCTTGACTTTGCCAAGATGATTTCCCGTCTCAATCAGTCCTATCAACATCGAGTGAGTGATAATCACGATTGGATACCTCCTAATGCTATTGTACTTTTCAGGACAAGCAGCTGGACAGTCTTTATAATCACATTTCCAACATGATATATGCTTGGGCTCAAACTCCTTGCTAGGTCGCTTTTCCATCCTTTCAATTCTATTTCTGACTTCAATCGGTATGACATCGTCCGAATGGCGATCTCTTAATGCGTCGATCTTCATCTGCTTGCACAGATCAGCATGTCGTCCCCTCAATACCGCCGCTATTTCCTTGCCTGCCTTTTTGTTGATTTTTCTAGCCAGCTTTTCAGCATCTTTAATTCTCTCAGCTGCAACGATCACCCCTTTCTGATAGATATCAGGATATTTTGCCAA
>CAILAO010000644.1 GCA_903832105.1 uncultured Pseudomonadota bacterium
CGTGCCAGAAGACGTGCGCCCGGGAAATCCATACGGACTGCTCGTTTACTGTCACGGTGATGGGGGCGGTGATTACAAATGGTTTTTCGAGGGCAACGCCGAGATCGCATCGAAACATAAACTTATCGGCATGACTGTCTTTTCTCCTAATAACGGCGAAGCCTGGTACGGTGACGATAAACACACACAGTTTCTCGATGAACTACTTCAAAACGAAATTCTGAAAAAATATAACATCGATAAAACACGCATCTATTTCGCAGGCGCGTCCGGCGGGTCTGAATTTCTGTCGGGAATGTTCGTGCCATCATTCGGGAAAAATTACCTTGGAGGAAGCGTTCACATGTGCGGCGGATTTGCTCCTTACAGCGATGATTTTAATCCTGGTCAGGAATTCCGGAGCGGATTCAAACTTTACTACTATGCCCAAACCGGGGATTTTTTATACGAGGGGGCCAAGAAGGCCTCTGAGTTCTACAAAGAAAAGGGCTTCGACGTCCGTGCCTACTTCCCGTCAGGCGGTTCCCACTGCGGTTTTGATCTCTCTGAAGTCCTTTCAAAAGCCATGGAAGAGCTTGTCAATCCCTAAGAGGCTTGGAGTACCCCAAAATCCGAAACGCCTTGCCTGTCAATGGTTTCATATTTAGTTGAATTTTGTTCCCTATGCCCCGAACCTTGCTCCCCATAAACCATCCCTATCCCCATCCTTTTTAATTAGCTGCAGGATGAGGATAGGGATGGGGCAAAGGACGAGGGGCTTGGGAAATAGGGGGATTGGGAATTGGGGAGGGAGAAAGGATGAAAAATTTGGGGTATTCCCAGCTAAGAGGACATTTTTATTAGGTGAAAACGGCGCCGAGATTTAGATCCTTGATATAAACCTCTGGGTGTCCTAGCTTTCTCGCGGGGATAAGCGAACCATGGCAATCTGATCCGCCTGTTATCAAAAGATTTTTTTCTTTGCAAATTGCGAGATAACATTTGATGGCATCAGGTTTGTGATAGGTCGAATAGCACTCCATACCCTTCACTCCTGACTCCAAAAGCCGTTCGATAGCAGCTTTTTGCTCTGCTGGAGAAAGGTTTTTAAAACTCATCCCTGGGTGCGCAAAAATAGGGATCCCGCCAGCTTTTTGAATGACTTTTATAGCCTCTTCTGGGTCTGGAAACTTCGGGAAGAGACGATCGTGATGACCGGCAAAAAGTTTTGAAAAAAACTCGTCGATATTCGAGCAGATTCCGGAATCGATGACAAAGTTAAGAAGCCTCCAACCACCGCGTCTTTTGTCATAGGAGTATTTCTTGAACGCGTCGAAATCAACACTATGTCCTTGTTCCACTAAAAAATTAAGAGCATGCTGATTAGCTTCGTCAAAACGGTTCTGGTTTTCTTTTAGAAACTTTAACAACGCCGCATTTTTAATATCTGAACGATAACCAAGTATGTGAAAAAGCTGTCCTTGGTAGCTGGAAGAGATTTCGACGGAAGGAACGAAATGCAGCCCCTCTTTTTTAGCGAGGGCTTCAGTTTCCTCAACGTTATCGATAGCGTCGTGGTCGCTAATTGCAAATACTTCGATGCCAACGGACTTAACTTGTTTAACGAGTTCCAAGGGAGTCCATGTGCCGTCTGAGGCAGCGGTGTGGATATGAAGATCTACACGAAGATTTTGCATGATTTTCTCCAAACGTAAGTCGATACTATACGTGGATCGGGGTAGAGCTGAAATCAAATTTTTTGTTCGGCATCATAAATTAGCCATAAAATACCCAATACAATCATATTGTTACGAGATATTCTTAAGAAATTGTCGAAATATGCCGATAAGAGCCAAAAGGGGCGTTTTGCAATGATTTTTATCAAAGTAAATACAGGTCGTTTTTTTGTTTTATTCTCCTTTATTGCATTTCTCTTGAGCGAGGGATGCACGGATTTTGCTCAGCCCCGAGTAACTCAGCGTGACCTTACAAAGAACGAACAGGTTGGCGCGAGTGGCGCTGAAAAGAGCACGATGCCGGCCCAGGTAGCTCGAACGGACGCCCAGACAAGTTCTGTCATCGTATCGGATGGAACGTCCTCCTCCTCTCCAACGTCATCGGCAGCACTAGCTCCATATCTATTCACACTAGAGAAGGCGAGAATCATAAGTCCATTTGTTCAACCATACATTTTTATTGACGATAGCGCTTGTCTTGTTCCTGAAATTATCGATGATGTTCTTTACAATGGTGTCAGGAATGCAATCGGATCGTACGCGAACAATACGATGACAGATAGATCTCTTGCGCCTGGAAGATCGTTTATCGTCGACATTCTTGATTCCCCTCAAATCAACGCCGCCTCTTGCGGACAGAGGTTGCAGATTAATTATCCTACATTGGCATTATTAAATGAAAACGAGTTTACAGCGGTTGTCTGCCATGAAATGGCTCATGCCGCCAGAAACGACGCTGCGGGAATGGGCGATTATGAGAGTAACACGCTGAAAGATTTTAGTGACAAATTGTTTGCTTACATCAACAATCATGTCACATGTAAAGATTTAACATGTGACTATGAGCATAACGCAAAAGATTTCAAAAAACTTCAAACAGATGCTGAGCCGTACAGGGAACAATATGGCATATACTTTAAAACAGCTGAATCAACCGCTGATATTATTGGAGGCGCCATTTGCGGTAAATCTGGAATGGCTGGCACCGTTTATGTACAGGGTCTTTCCAGTGCTCATCAAACGATGAGTAATCTTGATGCCGCAGAGGGCTTGACAAGTGACGTTCTAAAACTAGCCGATGGAGACGTTCTTAATGATATTCCCAAAAATGAGATGTATTTTTTTGTTTTGGGATCGTTACTCGGGTTTGAGACGCATCCGAAGGCCGCCGAAAGAATTGAGCAGGCAAAACGTCTTGAACAATTTTTTGTCGAGCAAGCTATTCAAAGTTCCATCTATTCAACTTTCGTGGGATCGCTAACGAAAGAAAAAAATAGACTTAAAAACGCAGCGAGTCTTTATTTGGTGCAAAAACAGGCTCAACCAAGTCACTTCACCGTTACAAACACAAAAACCGGAAAGAAAATTAAAATTCCTAAACAAAAAAGGCCGCTCTAGAATCACCGCCAAAGTTGACTGATTGTCCGTTGCTTAGCAATGGGACACCTCCATTGGAATCGCTCCCAAAAGTATTTGCTGGCAGGAAGAGGTCACCCTCGGCTGTCAGCCCGAAAATGTTTATAACCCCACTATAATGTTATGCTTTTGTTAAAAGATGGTTCTCTGCATCCCTTTATATGGAACGTTGAAACACCAGAAACCCGGTTAATCTTCTTGCAACTTTCTGGTATCCTAGCCAGAATTGCGAAAATTATCCGACGTGCTGACGTGGCACTACGGTGGGATGGTTGGGTGAAATTAAAAGGATATTTATATGGCGCAGATACACGTGACACTTCCCGACGGGTCTAAACGAGAATATCAAAACGGTACGACTTTATTTGACGTTGCAAAAAGCATCGGCCCAGGTTTGGCAAAAGCCGCTCTTGTGGCTAAGGTTGATGGAACACTCTCCGATCTTGATCAGAAGCTTGAACGGGATGTCAGTCTTACATTTATTACTTCCACCTCGGAGGAAGGGCTTTCGCTTGTGCGACACTCTACGGCGCATGTCTTGGCGATGGCGGTGCAGAGGATTTGGCAGGGGACCCTCGTCACGATCGGTCCCACCATTGAAAACGAATTTTATTATGACTTTTTATTTCCGGAAGGAGTTAAAGTTAGCGAAGCCGATCTTGAAAAAATAGAAAGCGAAATGCGGGTGGTCATCAAATCAGATCACTCGATGAAGCGCGAGGTTTTATCTCGAAAAGATGCCCTCAATACGTTCGAAGGCATGAAGGAGTCATTCAAGGTTGAGTTGATCCAAGAACTACCGGAAGGCGAAGCCATTTCGATCTATCGAACGGGTGATTGGCTTGATCTCTGTCGAGGTCCGCATGTGGCTCGCACCGGACAGCTTGGTGTGTTTAAGCTCACCTCTGTTGCCGGAGCATATTGGCGGGGGGATGAAAAAAAGGCGCGGCTGACTCGAATCTATGGGACCGCGTTTGCAAGTAAAAAAGACCTCGATGATTACTTGATGCGTCTTGAGGAGGCAAAGAAACGCGATCACCGCGTCCTAGGAAAGCAACTTGACCTGTTCAGTTTTCATCTTGAATCACCTGCGAACGCTTTTTTGCACCCCAAAGGATTTTTCATCTATAACAAACTGATCTCTTATATGCGTCGCAGTAATACGCGCTACGGCTTCCAAGAAGTTGGAACACCTCTCGTCATGAATGTCGAACTCTGGCAGCGGAGCGGCCACTACGATCATTATCGTGAAAATATGTATTTTACGAAAGTGGATGAAATGGAGGCGGCCCTGAAGCCGATGAATTGCCCGGGTCATCTTTTGATTTATAAGTCGGACCGGCGAAGTTATCGCGATCTGCCGATCAGATATTGCGAATTCGGGCGTGTTCACCGACACGAACGTAGCGGCGTCACGCATGGTATGGCGCGGGTGCGTTCTTTCATTCAAGATGACGCGCACGTGTTTTGCAGACCGGATCAAATTGAGGCTGAAGTTAAACACGTCCTCGATCAGATTATATTCGTTTATAAAAGGCTAGGCTTTGATAATGTCCGCGTCGAATTATCGACGAGACCCGAAAAATATATTGGTTCTATCGAAGTTTGGGATAAAGCGGAATCCATTTTAAAATCCGTGATGGATGATGTTTTTAAAGGAAATTATAAAGTCAATCCAGGTGATGGCGCTTTTTATGGCCCAAAGATTGATTTTCATTTAATGGATTCTCTGGGGCGTAGTTGGCAGTGTGGAACCTGCCAGCTCGATTTTTCCATGCCGACGCGCTTTGGTCTTGAGTTTCAGGGCACCGACGACAAACCCTATCCTCCGGTCATGCTGCATCGTGTGGTCTATGGTTCGATTGAAAGGTTTTTCGCGATCTTCATCGAGCATTTTGGGGGGCACTTTCCCATATGGGCGGCGCCGATACAGGCTCGTGTTTTGAATATCACCGATGGGCAGGAGCCATACGCGAAGAAGGTTGTCGAGGAGCTGCAGAAGGCTGGTGTCACGGCTGATCTCGATGCGCGAAACGAAAAGCTGGGCTTCAAGGTCAGAGAGGCGCAACTTCAGAAAATACCTTATATGGTCATTGTCGGAGACAAAGAAGCTGCCTCAAACTCGATCACACCGAGACTGAAAGACGGATCAAATCTCCCCTCAATGTCCGTTGAGGATTTTGTGAATCGTCTAAAAGAAGAATGCGGTGACTTCTGGGGTATTTGATTATTTCTTTCTTACTTTAACAAGAACAAGTTGAGCAATGGGGAATCATGAGCCAAAATAAAAGTCAAAAAATCCTTGTATGTGTTGCGTGGCCGTACGCCAACGGCGAGCAACATATTGGTCATATCGCAGGCGCTTATCTTCCCCCGGACATCTTTGCGAGATATCAGAGGATGCTTGGGCGTGAGGTCTTAATGGTGAGTGGCTCCGATACGCACGGAACTCCCATCACCGTTCGTGCGGAGGAAGAAAAAGTCACGCCTGCAGCAGTTGTCGAAAAGTTTCATCATTCTTTTGTTGATACCTATCAAACAATTGGATTTACTTTTGATATTTTTACGCATACTGATACCGAAAATCATTGGAAGACGGCCCAAGAGATGTTCGCGAAACATCGTGAAAATGGCTTTATTTATAGCGCCATTCAAAAGCAGCTTTACGACCCATCGGTGGGGCGCTTTCTTCCGGATCGCTATGTTGAAGGAACCTGCCCTCTCTGCGGGTACGAAGATGCAAGGGGCGATCAGTGCGATAAGTGCGGGAAGACGTACGATGCCATCGAACTTAAGAGCCCCAAGTCTAAAATCAGCGGCTCTAAAACACTTGAGGTTCGAGAGACCGAACACTTTTTCCTCGACCTCGCGAAGCTAAACGATCCTCTCATCAAATGGCTTTCGACGGGAAAAGAGCATTGGCGAAAACACGTGATCAATTTCGCTAAATCGCAGGCTGAAAAGAAAGAGTTGCGAGGACGCCCGATCACGCGCGATCTTGATTGGGGCATCTCTATTCCTGTGAAAGGGTTTGAGGGAAAGTGCCTCTATGTCTGGTATGAAGCCGTGATCGGATATTACAGTTCTGTGAGGGAGTGGGCTGCGCTCAATAAGACTCCCGATATCTGGAAAGACTGGTGGTGTCAGGATCGCGGTCAAGATGTGAAAAGCTATTATTTTATCGGAAAAGATAACGTAGACTTTCACGCGATTTTGTGGCCAGCGATGCTCATGGCACATGAGGGGCTTCATTTACCATACGATGTCCCCGCGAATGAATATCTTAATAGCTATGGGCGGAAATTTAGCAAGAGTCGTGGGTTCATGATCACGATTCCCTATATCCTAAGTAAATATCAGCCTGACGCGTGGAGATATGCCTTGACGGCCCTAGCGCCTGAAACAGCGGATGTGGACTTTACATGGGATGATTTTCTTGAGCGGGTTAATAATGAACTCGTGGCTAATTGGGGCAATCTTGCAAATAGAGTCCTCGGATTTGCATACAAGAGATTTGATGGTAAGGTGCCTGAGCCTTCCACTCTAAGCGAAAAAGACAGCGCCCTTCTTGCTGACGTTAAGAAAGGCTTCGAGACGGTCGGAGAACTTTATAACGGTGTGAAGTTAAAAGCAGCGCTCGACGAGATCAGAAAACTCTGCCAAGGAGTTAATCAATATTTAAGTGACAAAGTTCCGTGGACCGCTATTAAAACTGATCCAGCAGGAGCTGCAACCAGCGTTTATGTCGCGCTCCAATGCGTCGACTGGCTCAAGACCATGTGGGCCCCGATATTGCCGCATAGCAGTCAGACATTGCATGAGATGCTTGGAAATGATGGTCAGCTCTTCGGGCGTCAATATACTGAAGAATGTAAGGATGCTCGCGGTTCTCACCTTGTTTTACGTTACGATCATTCTCAGGCGAAAGGAACCTGGGAGGCGTCGACGTTGAAGCCGGGACACCCCTTAAGAGAGCCAAAGGCCCTGTTTATAAAGCTTGATGAA
>CAILAO010000645.1 GCA_903832105.1 uncultured Pseudomonadota bacterium
AGCCACTAACTTTAACGGTAATCTCGTTGGTAACGTCACTGGTAACGTATCCGGTAATGTCTCGGGATCGGCAGCTACAGCAAGTTCTTTTACCGGCAATTTGAGCGGCGATGTGTCGGGAACGCAAAATGCCACCGTTGTTTCGAAAGTTGCAGGAACTAACGCCTCAGACGTCGCTGCTGCAACGGCATCCGTAAGTAATGCTTCTAGCGGTAACGCTTCAGATGCTCTCGTCAAACGTGATGCCAGCGGTAGTTTTTCCGCAGCATCAATCATATCAAATTTCATCGGAAGCTTAATCGGTAACGTGACAGGTAACGTCGCGGGATCTGCTTCAAGTGCAGATTCATTCACAGGGAATTTATCCGGTGATGTAACTGGAACACAAGGACAGACCGTTATAGCGACGATTGGCGGTGTACCAGCGTCCTCGATTGGCGGAAGCTTAAGCGCTGTTGCTGGCGCAACGAGTTCAAGTGCCGCTGATCAAATTGTGAAGAGAGATGCGACTGGCAGCTTCTCCGCAAACGTTATTACGGCTACTCTGAACGGAGCAGCGTCCAATGTCAGTGGCACCGTCGTTATCTCTCACGGGGGTACGGGAGGGACGACTGCAGCAGAAGCCCGCACTAATCTTGGCCTTGGAACTGCTGCTACTAGTAATGTCGGCACGGGACCAGGCCATCTCGTCCAGGTCGATCCTGATGGCAGATTGCCAGCTTTGGACGGTGAAAAACTTTACAACATGGGTATCGATAGCGTTTGCTGCCGCTTATCTCTGTCAAGCGCAGCTCTTCCTACTGATGATATTAAAAACGCCAACACCATTTATTTGATTCCCTATCGGGGCAACCGAATTCTTCTCTTCGATAGCACGTACTGGTCAATGTATACGCTAGCGTCAATGATATCAGTCACAGTTCCAAACACCACGAATACAAACTTTGACATATTCGTTTATATGTCCGGAGGCGGTCTTGCTATGGAAACCGTCGATTGGGCTGACGGCACAAATCGAGCTACGGCTCTTAGCCTCCAAGACGGAATATTGGTCAAGGCGGGAGACAAGACAAAACGTTACCTAGGTACTGGAAGAACGACTTCTGTTGCGGGCCAGAGCGAAGATAGTTTACAAAACCGTTTCTTATGGAACCTGAATAACCGAGCCCACAGAAAACTCAAAGTCTTTGAAACGACGACTGCGTGGGCTTACTTTGGAAAATGGCGAGCTGCTAATAACAACACAAACAATCGTGTATCTCTTGTCGTCGGCATTCAAGAAGCAGAAGTCAGCCTGTTTGTACGTGCCTACACGGCGGGGGGTACGGCTGCACGTTATGTTGCCATCGGCCGCAATTCAACCACGGTGCCCAATGTTGACACAATATCTCCAACAACCATCGGTGGCGGCGCTGGAGTGTCAGCCGAACTCTACGAATTAGCCCCGCTGGGCTTTACATATTACCAATGGATTGAAAACTCTGGTGACCCGGCCGTGAGCTTTTACGGTAACGTCTATTCAGGAATGTTCGGTTACATAGACGGATGATCTCAAAAAGCATGGCTGCTTGGTTCATTTCGCAACGAACACTTTTTCGGGTGCCTTTAATTTATGGAAAAGCAAACTGATCTTTTTGGTGCTCTTCGCTCAGAAATGGTCGATTCGCAGCTCATTCCAAGAGGAGTGTCCGATGTGAACGTCCTGCAAGCTATGCGCGAAATTCCTCGGCATCTATTTGTAAGTTCCGACATGGAAAAAAGGGCTCATGACGATGGCCCTCTCTCAATTGGAGAAGGCCAAACCATCAGCCAACCGTTTATTGTGGCCCACATGACGCAGCTTTTAGAACTTGAGCAGCATCATAAGGTCCTCGAAATCGGAACTGGCTCTGGTTACCAGGCAGCTATCCTTCGGTATCTTTGCAGTAATGTTTTTACAGTCGAACGTATCGAAACCCTGTCCGAACGCGCCCGAGAGATATTGAAAAAAATCGATCTCGACGACATTCATTTTTTCGTGGGTGATGGAACGCTAGGTTGGCTTGAACACGCCCCTTACGACAGGATTATCGTAACCGCAGCGGCCCCATGCGTTAGTTCAACTCTTCTTCAACAACTTCAAATCGACGGAAAGATCGTTGTCCCTGTCGGCGACCGCTATTCTCAAACAATGGTACGTGTGACCAAAACCGCCTCCGGCGAAAAAACGGAGCGGTTTTATGGGTGCCGTTTTGTTCCTCTTATCGGACAGGGCGACTCGGCGATGGAGTCGTTATAAACTAAATTTTACTCATCAGAATCATCGTTAGTGTCACTATCCGAATTATCTGTATTGTCTGGATTTTCTGAAGACGCGCAGATTTTAACTGTTTCTGGCCAGAGTTTAGCTGGATCCAGTGGATAATCAGGCAGTGTCAATGTGTTATTTTCATATCGGCGAGTACCCTCTGCGGTTAAAACAAACGGTAAACCGCCTGGAACTTTTGGATCATAAATTTGAGGGTCGATCCCTGTTTTGTATTCGGGATGTTTGCACGCGGTTTGCATGAGAAAGTTTTTCCACTCCTCGTACGTGACAATTCCGTCCTTATTCTTATCGGCTTTCTCGTCGGTAAGAGAGGGCTTCACAATATCTTCTTCCCACGTATCGAGGGGAGAATTAATATCGGCGCTCACAGGAACGACCACTGAAAGAGCAACATCAGCAGCCTTTGCCTTGGCTTGAATGTCCTGCGCTAGACCGAACAGCGAGTTATTTTGGAAGTGAATGTTGGGTAGGCTGCCGCTTTCGCAAGACTGAACGATTAAGATCGTCTCGTCAGTTCCTAATCCTTTTATGAACTTTACGATTTCTGTACCACTGAGGCTTCCACTGGTTGTGGAGTAGTAATACGTGTTTCCGCTTGTCATGCCATGCCCCGTTAACCCAAAAGCTACCATAGTTTTCGCTCCGGGATTTTCTTGCTTATATTTTTTAATCGTCTCTGTGAGATCCGCAATCTGCTTAAGAATATTTTTCTTGTTGGGAGCAATGCTGCCTGATCTCTTGTCATCCATATCAATCACATGTTGATAAAGACCCCCTTGCGTTTTCGGAAATACGTCTGCGAGCACATTTCGAAGATGCAGCGTTGCACTCGTATCAACGCTAAGTCCGACTGAAATCGTCACGAACCACTTTGCGACCTTCGCCCCCCTTGGAGTAATGGAGTCAGTGCTGGAATCGGTGAGCATTGCTCGCTGACCGCAAGAAAGCACAAAACATAGAGACAAACCCATCCACCAGGCTCTTTTTAAGCTTTTCATCTTTTTTTCTCCTGCTTTTTGTAATTACGCTAATGAATATTGTACCACGAAGCTGATTTTAAGGTGTGAGTTGACCGGAAAAAAGTGTGGCCAGAGTTATTAAGACTATAAGTTCCGTCATTTTTTGATTTTGCAAATATTTAATTTTCAGAACAAATTTTCGAGTTATTTTAAAGAATCAAAAAAGATTCACTGCTTCCTCAGCTTCGGAGCGAAGAGCTGAATAACGATAGCGACAACCAGCATGACAGTGGAACACATCATAACAGTCTCGGTCTCTCCAAAATGTTCCGCTAAAAATCCCACAAGAAGTCCGCCAACGGGCATGAAGCCAAAAAAGGTGAGGGTGTACACACTCATAACTCTTCCGCGAAGATGATCATCGACTAGGGTCTGAACGATAGCATTGGCCAGATTCATGACTAGAATCAGCGCTGCGCCGATAAAAAACATTACGATTAATGACAATGGTATGGAGTGAATAAACGCAAAAAGAAAAAGTAACAATGGCAAAACGATAGTCCCTATTGAAAGCAATTTTCCTCTGTAAGAGAAGCGACCTAACGTCGCTATAAAAAGCGCTACGCCCACCGCTCCTATCCCGCGTGCCGATTGCAAAAAACCCGCCGTACGAGAGTCTCCGCTTAATACTTTAACAACCCATGCCGGAATTAACGTCATGAATGACATTCCAAAAATCGTTAAAAATATGATGATAATCATGATGATTAATATGAGCTTCTCTGCATAAATATATCGAAATCCTTCCATGATTTCCGCGATCGCAGAGGTGCCTTTCCTCTCGACTGATTCTTTACGAGTATTCATCAGAATTAGATTGACGATGATAAATAGAAAAGAAAGACTATTTAATGCAAAACACCACCCCGGCCCCCACAAGGCGTATACAATGCCCCCCAAAGCCGGACCGATGATCATAGATGAATTAAAAAGCATAGAATTGAGCGCGATAGCGTTAGTAAGATCTTCTTTTTCGACAAGTTCAACAGCGAATGATTGTCTTGCTGGGGCATCAAAAGCAGCCGGAATACCTGACGCAAAAGATAAAAGAATAATATGCCAAGGTTCGATGAGGTTACTGAGTGTTAGAATGCTTAAGAGCGCTGCAAGAAGCGCCATAAAGCTCTGCGTCACGATAAGAAGGGTCCTTCGCGGAATCCGGTCCGCGATAACCCCGGCGTAGAGCATAAAAAGCCACGAAGGGAGACCTGCCGCAAAAGCAACATATCCCAATTGCGCTGGTGACTTTGTCAACTCAAAGACCAAAAAACCAAGGGCCGTGCTTTGCATCCAAGTCCCGACAAGGGAAACTAGTTGTCCTGAGAACCAAAGCCGATAGTTTCGATATTTCAATGCAGCAAAAGTCGAAATCATACTCTGAGTTTACTACTATGAGAGACACTTATGTCAAAATTTTATTGATGTAACACCATAAACCGCTAGTAAACCCACAAATCATTTTCCAAAACCAAGAAGATTTGAGATTTTGCTTACAAATTTTCGCTATTTCAGCCGTCCGTATCCAATGAACCTTCCAATTCGAAGTGATATACTCATTGGATAGTCAAGCATTAGCCCTTCCGAAAGCAAAAAGGAGAGTTTGTTATGGAAAAGACTCGTAGGCGATTTGCTTTTTTCACTATTCTAGTTCTCTCCCTATTATTGGGCAGTTTCGCTGTGTTCAGTTGTAAGCCGAAAAAATCCTCACCTTCAATGCCTACAGCCATAATCGGAAGTGACAAGTCATTTACACTTCTTCCGGTAATCAATATTCCTGCTATTCCGTTGGTTGCCAATGATGGCGATGCACCAGGAGTCGTTTATGCTAAAAACATGATCGGTATGACCTTCCTCGCGATGGTGGAGTGTTATAACGTCGGCAGCGTGGGCGCTAACGACGTGATCGTCGGATTAGAACTGGAAGCCGCGCTAGGCAATCTCTTCATTGATCATCAAAGACGACTTTGGCGTAAATCGATTGCGACGGGAAAGATTGATGAAAAGGTTCCGTGTAAGGTTTATGGGAATAGACTCATTTCAGCGCCTCTTGTTAATGCAATACTAACAACTCCTTATCTGGAGAAAGAGGGCATTTCGCAGGTCGAATTTGCTCTTGCACAAAGTCTGTTTCTTGCTATGAGAGGACCAACGGTAAAAAATTCATCAAAAGTTGGTAACGCCGTGCTCGTTGCATATATCAAAATGCTTCAAGAGCACATGAGCTATGGCGGAACTGAAGTCGCAACGGTTCAAAAGGCAATTCAAGACATGGACGCTGACTTTAACCCATGCTTCACACAGGCTATTTCGACAAGACTCTCACCAAACACGAAGAAATGGCGAGATGAAAACTATACTTGCGTTCCGTCACCTAAGAATCCAAATGTTTTAAACTATAAACCAGGTGGAACGCTTTCATACGAAAAAGTCAGAAACCAACTTGCAACGCAACTAAGTCAAGTTCATGATGGTATCTTTAATTTCACAGCTACCCAAGCTAGTCCCAACCAAATGCTTTGGAACGTCCTAACCACCACGGTTGAGTGGACTAGTTTTCCTGTAAGCGATCCTGCGCAAAAATTGGGACTCTTTCTTTCAGCTAAAAACCCGCCGCAGTTTAGTTTCGACGATATGTTCCGATCGGACAAATTTGGCGATCCGGAAATCGTAGGAACATCGCTCGCCCTCGCAAATCAGCAAAAACTCAACCTCGGGGGTGCCACATCACTTTGTGAGAATGGGAGCTATCGAGGCATGTATTGGTGCGGTTCGTATGCAGCTTACAGCCCTTCATCATGGGCTGGAAAACCAAAGAAGCAATCCCAACTACAGAAGGAAACACAGCGCAAAGGAAGCCTTCCATCGCAGGGAAAGAAGAAACCCGGTCAGACGCAGCGCAAGAAACCTCTCAACGGAGCAAACCCCACAAGTGGCACAGGCCGCGCGAACGCCGACCCGATCACTGATCCAAGGAGGACAAATGACGATGTGCTTCGTAGCCTTGATGACGAAGCAACCCGTCTCGGCAGACTTTCCGGTAGTTACACCGATAGCACATCACCATTTGGCAATGTTGAGTCGCGAATGGCTTCCGACCGGATGAACAATGTCCTTGATCTGAAAGATCAGATTAATCGTGGCGACATGAAGCCCACTGGAAAAGAAAAAAACGGTTATATCCGTTACGAAAATACTCGAAACGACACCACCGCTTTCGTAGATCCAAAGACCGGGGAAACCGAAATTTGGGAACCGACAAGGTCCAGCAAATCAGGAACAGGCGAGAAAGAATGGTATCTGAAAGACTTAGGAGATCCAGAGAGTGGCTTCGGCTTGGGGCAAACGGTTGATGCGCGAAATAATCGGAAGGTTGTTGCCAACTTTGCAGGTGACGAACAATCTGGCGACAAACGCTTTGTTTTCAAAGGTCGCGAAGGAAGAGATGGATCGATCGAGGTCGATTGCAATGATCGAACCACGAAAAATGAACTTGCTAATGCCGTCAAGTATTACGAGGGACTTCAAGCACGAGATCAGGATCAACTCAGGCGAGTCGAAGATCGCATGAGAAACGAAAACGACAACTCGATTTATAACGATCTTTTGGGAGAGCGAGATCGCCTCCAGACGACCATAAAAGAAAATGAAGCGCTTATGGGCAAGATCCGCGATATGGCGCCCTGCCTACAAAACACGCGCTCAGGAATCAAACTCTTCCTTAATCTCTTTGAAACAGAGGATCCCGACGCCGAATGCGATTCCGGAATTGGCGCTGGCACTGAAACTGATATCGGAACTGGAACCCAAGAGACAACGGGAACTGAAAGCGAT
>CAILAO010000646.1 GCA_903832105.1 uncultured Pseudomonadota bacterium
CTTCAGCTCCCGTATCGAGCGTTAACACGTTAACAGGTGCTGTGACTCTTACGTCAACCAATATCTCCGAAGGTACAAACCTCTACTATACGGATGCAAGAGCCAAAACTGCCGCTGTGGGTGATGCCATTACCGATACAATTACTGATAAAGCTCCAAGCCAAAACGCGGTGTTTGATGCTCTCGCTCTAAAGTCTGCGACGTCGCATAATCACAGTGGCGTCTATGAGCCAGCAGGTCTTTCTACGGATGTCGTAACAACAACAAAGATTCTTAATGGTGCCGTAACCGCAGCCAAGATTGCCGCATGTTCAGACACTCAAATTCTAAAAATGTCAGGCGCGAATTGGGTTTGTTCAAGCGATGCCAATTCCGGTGGAACGGTGACAAACGTGGCGTCGGGAACGGGTTTGACCGGAGGACCTATCACGGGTACTGGCACCTTATCTCTTGCTACATCAGGCGTTACCGCTGGTACGTACACTAAAGTCACGGTAGATACATATGGCCGCGCCACTTCAGGCACAACGATTGCGGCAAGCGATTTACCTAGCAGCGTTGACGCAGCCAAGATCGGCGGTGGCGGTGTGGATAATACTGAGTTTGGATACCTCGATGGCGTTACATCAGCCGTTCAAACCCAGCTTAATGGAAAGGTCGCGGGACCAGCCTCGGCCACCGACAACGCCATTGCTCGATTTGATGGTACTACTGGGAAGCTTATGCAAAATTCAGGCGTTGTGATTGACGATTCTGGTAGTGTTGGCATTGGGACGACAGATCCACAAAATAGACTAGATGTGAGAGGGGCGATAACTACAAGTCACAATATGGAGCTCACCCAGCAGACTACCGGAAATCGATATTCTTACATTGATTTTCATGGAGACGATACTTATACTGACTTTGCCCTCAGGGTGATAAGGGAAAATACAGGACAAAACGCAACATCAAAAATCGAGCATAGGGGAACTGGAGATTTAAAAATTTGGGCTGATGAAGCAGCAGACTTAAGATTCGGGACATCCAATTCAGAGAGAATGGTTGTTGATGACAGTGGCAACATCGGCATCGGCACGACGACACCAGGATCGAAATTAGAGGTTTCAGGAACCGGAAGCTCTTTTAAACTAAATGGGGGAAGTACCAACACAAGAAGTGATTTTACTTTGTCCGTTGATGCTTCTCAAGCATCACCAAACCCTTTGTTAAAACTGGATGTTTGGAGTTATTACAGTACCTACGCTAACAAAATTATTGGGGCTTATGAAATAGCTAAAACCGGAGATAATAATCAGGCTTCGCATATCTTTTATACTGGCGATAGATCTGAGCGAATGAGAATTGATCCAAGCGGCAACGTCGGCATTGGCACGCCCGCACCCTCAGTAAAATTAGAAGTTTATACTTCTGGTTTAAATACATTTTATAATCAGGCCTCGGCGGCAGATATATACAGCCGATGGCATGTTCCCGGGGTTGCGTGGTGGACAGAAGGGGCGAAAGCAAGTGGTGATTTTTGGTTTACACAATCTACTGATCATACTTCAGATGCAAGATTGGTTATAAAAGCTGGTGGCAACATTGGTATTGGCACGACTAATCCTTATCTTACACTCGATGTAGAAAGGATTAATGATATTCCTTTCTCCGGGACTGGTTATAGAACTGCAATCTTTCATTCAACTCCCGGTGTAAATGCCGACCAGCCAGGCATTCAATTGGGGTATGACACATCTGGTGCAGGAATTATTTCGGCATCAACTCAGGCTACCGGTCAACCTCTTGCATTTTGGACTTACACTGGAAGTGCATGGGGTGAAAGAATGAGAATTTCAAAAGATGGCAACGTCGGTATTGGCACGACGAATCCAGGTTCTCCGTTAACTGTCAATGGAATCATCGAATCCAAAAGCGGCGGAGTGAAATTTCCAGATAGTACGACGCAAACCACTGCTGGTACTGTTTTTCCTTCATGTTCATTAAATCAATTTATTAAGTGGAATGGTAGTCAATGGGTATGTATTGATCCGCCGTCGTTTCAATGTGAAACGCAAACATGTTCTGGATTGGGCTGCACCGCAAGTTGTACTGCAGGATATAAATTAAGTGGATTCGAGTGTCTGTGCCAATTTTCAGGAAGAGACCTTACGTATTGCAATAGTATTGCCGACACTGCCGCAACGGCTGGCAATCCGGGATCAGGATCATGCGGGGTCAAAATAAGATGTTGCAAAATTTAGAGTAAATATAAAAGGATAAAAGGGGTCAGGCACCACGAAAAAAACTAATAATTGTATGCTAGCCACCAGCAGGTCGTTTTTTTGAAAATGCAGAAAACAGGAAATTATGCCAGGAAATCGCAGGTTAATTGAGTTTTTTCTGCGTGCCAGTCCCCCATTAGGATCTGAAATTGATGGAATTTGGATCAGAGCTGTTTCCACCGGATTAGAGTGACGAGGAATCAATAACTTAAACAAATTTGGGATAGACCCAATCGTTATTATGACTCGACTCGGAATCTTCGTTCATAACATCCAGATATTACAGGTTATATGGCTTCACCTAAAGTTCTATAAAAAGCTTCCGATGATAATGAGGCATGCTCGTTAAAGGGGGATATATGAACACATTCCACAAAAGCTTTGGGATCACATTTCTTTTCATTGGTGCTATTGCGTTAGCATCTTTTGCCCATGCTGAAGAATATAACTTATCTTACGGAGCACGCCTCACCGAAGCAAACGGAGCTCCGATCATAGGTCAGGATGGAAAACTTGATCTTGAAGTTA
>CAILAO010000647.1 GCA_903832105.1 uncultured Pseudomonadota bacterium
CCCTGGGGAATCTTAAGGCGGTATCTGGTTTTTCGGTGCTGACAGATGCCCTGCAAAAGCATCCGGATTACGAAGTTCGATACAACTCCGTGATCGCGCTGGGCGCACTTGCGGACCTGCGGGCGGTGAGTTTCTTGATCGAGTCTCTCCTCAATGATGCGGACGAATCTGTGCGCGAAGCATCAGCCAGTACACTCGGAGACTTCAAAGCCAAGGAAGCACTTCCGGCGCTCAGAAAGGCGGCGAAAAATGATCCATCTGCCATTGTTCGCAGTGCCGCTAAGTATGCCATCACCATGATTGAGGCTCATTTTTAAGTCGAACCGCCCAAATTTTCAAGCCTTTTAGATATGGATAGCGCCATAATCAACCATGCATGGCTGATTTTCACAGCATTACTCCATCCCCCTAACGAAACCTGGTGGGGGTATGAATGGCGGCGGTTCTGGGGCGAGCCCTTCGCTCAGCCAAAAACTAGCTGTCGGGGCATCTTTAAGAAAGATCGGAAGCGCTTTAAGGTGCGAACCAATATCTGACGACACATCTCCAGCCACCTCAACTCCGAGCGCGACTGTGTTACTTCCTGACTTGTTCCCTTGCCAATGATAATAGTCCGCGGACGAGCCTGGGGATTCTCCCACAAGATCAAGAATTTGTCCCCACTGATAATTGGCAGCATCAGCTACCTTCTTGGAAAGTGTTTTATAGGCTTGGTTATGCTCTCCAACTTCCGAAGATTGGTATGCCCATGGGTACATAATCATACCTCCCTGAGCGTGATAGTCGATGGTTGCATTGAATTTCTTGTCATTAAAAAGCTTCATAATAGCTGAGATACATTTCGATGGACTGCCTTGCTCCTCGCCTGGATATGGGAAGCTTCTATTGGGATCCTGACCGTCAGCTTCACGCGTATTGTTCTCGTAGGCATCGGGACAAACTGCAGGAACAAAATATACATCTCGCGTGTCGAATATTTCTGTAATAGCTGCATCCTTGCCGTATTGACTTATCATTTTGTAAAAAACACTAATCAAAATCGTCGTTGTGATTTGTTCGTTACCATGTGTGGCAGCCGTCACCATCACTTTGGGGAGATTTTGCGATGATTTTCCTGTGATTCTCAAAAAACTCGCATCTTGTCCATTCACATTGCCGTATTTCGCATAACTTAAAAGACCTGGTGCTTTTTGCGCCCAAGAAGAAAGGAGGCTGTTAAGCTCGCTGACGCTAAGCTGGTCGCCGCTTGGTTCTTCCCCGATGTTTACTGCACTCGAAGTTCCCTGAGAATCTTGACTGCCGGATTGCTGACCTTGCGAAATAGTTCCTTGAGTCCCCTGAACTCCACCCGCATTAAGTGGATTTGCACCTTGCTGGATTCCTGTTTGTTGACCTGGATTTTTTTGACTTGCTTGATTGTTTCGCTTTGGAGCTTGATAGGTTGGTTCTTGTGACTCTGCACAAGACAAGAGCCAAGACACCTGTAGAGTCATCAGAAGAAGGATCCCAGAAAACGTAACTTTCCCTGTTCTGTCCACAGAAAACTCCACTAATATAAAGTGATAAAAACCTGACCAATAGATAATATGCAAGTTAGTAGCCATGTGAAATGCCACCAAAACAGCCTGAATTCTATGGGGAAAATACCAATCAAAGGCGGCATTTTATGTTGAAAGATTAGTGGGTGTTTAGTTTTTATGCGTTACGGCGCTCAACTCATCGACTTAGCATCTTATTTTACTTCGAAAGCCACCCGATAAGACCCATCCGCATTGGCTTCTTTGACGTCAATACGCACACCTTCAGACTCATAATGAGATTTTTTTCCTGGTCCGACGTCAAATGCTGCGTCATCCAATTCATAGTCATAGTCAAAATGAAGATAAGTCGGCAAAAGTGATTTCGGATGTGCATCTTCGATGCGAACCGGTCCAAGGAGATTCATCGATCCTGCAAGCGAATAATCGACTTTTGAAATTAAAACGCCTTGGCCTTTGAGTCCGCGATCGAAGCCTAGACGCTGTCGAACGACGACCGAAATTTCGCGCGTTTCATCAAGCGGAATCGTCACTACTTTGAGATTATCGCTTTGCGTCTCAAATGGAAAAATCGTCAATTCGATTTTATCCCCACGAGAAAGCTTTTGAGTTTTACCGATCGCGTCCCTTAATGCGCCGTGATACCACCTCCCCATAGACCATGGTAAAGGATACGACGGAAGATAACCTACGCGATCAAAATAAGGTGGAGTCAGGGCGTCCAGAGGATTATACATTCCCACGGACATGACTTCCCACTGCCCAACGGTTGCGGGAGGAGGATCGCCGCCCATATATAGATCTTGCACCGATCGATCTCCCATGTCGTGGAAAAACTCGTGCACAAAATTACCAAGCGGCGCGGACTCGGAAATAAACACTTGTTGTGATGTTTTGATGCCGCTAACATATTCAGTATTGAGCATGCAGGTGGGGTTCATATCGCTCTTTTTTGCGGTCATGGTCTGGGGTTCCCCGGCGTGAATGATCATAACGTGATCCACTCGCCCATCAGGTTTAGGCTTTCGATCATAATTTTGGATGCTGTCAAAGAGGGAGTAGTCAATACTCGGCTCGGCCGCATGAATGGCAAAGTCCGCAATATCATCACGCTCGGAGTCTTCAAGACCATCGCTACGATAGTCCTCATCGACAAGCCAGCCCACAAATTTTCCAAGTTGAATGTCGATACGCCCCTTGGAAACCTCGTAAACGTAGTTCCTGAGGCTCGACACACCAATATCATCACTAAAAAGAATTTTTTGGAAGTATGCTTTATTATGCTCAGGTTTGTGACGTAAATCGGGAAATTCAACCAGAAGAACGACGACTTTCTCGACTTGAACTTTTACGGGGTTTAAAAGAAAATCAACTGCCTTTTTTTTGTCGGATGTCACATCAATATTCATCACAAAATCTGGCTCAAAGCCGTAGGCCCGCATTGCGACGTTATAACGCCCGAGCGGGACTCCTTCAATACGGAAAATCCCATTTTTGTCAGAAACAGCAGCGTGTTGAGGCTGACCATCGACATAGACTCTAGCATCTGAAATGGGCGACATTTTAATCTTTTCCAAGACCTTGCCTTCGATCGCCCCCACTTCACGAGGCGCATCTTTAAGATCTTGAAGGCTCGTAAGACTTGATCTGGAGTTACATCCTGCCGCCACGACCATCAAGATCGCCGCAGCAGACACTGCAAAATGTTTAATCTTACTTGATAAAATGTTCGTCATATTCCCCCTGATACTTTGCCAGACTAAAACACAGAAAAAACGACTTCTCCAATACGTTATTAACACTCCCCGCGCTCGGGATCGTCTTTGCCGGCATCTATCTAAATGCAGTCTTCGTGCCAAAAAAGTAAAAATAGAACGAAATTGACTGGTTGACGTTTTTGATAATATTGCATTTCAGTGAGCACAGGGTGTTGTGCACGAGAAAAATTGATAACTTGTATGGCAGCTATCAAAAAGATATGCACCCATCAAGATACCTTTCACTTTATTGTGTACGAAAGATTCGCGCATAACCCGAAAGAAGCTCGACTTGAGCGACTTGAAGTCGTGTCTTGTACGAGCACAGGAACAACAGAAAAGTTAAAGTTACTTGCTGCCGTTGGCGGCGTGTACTGCCATTTATGATTGGCCCAGCCATCATAAGCCCCATAAACAAATGTGACCCAGAAGAATCTCATAGCCAACTCACGAGTTTTCTCATTGCCGGAGAAAATTCCAATCGATAAAAAGAGAGACTCCGCTACGGCGACTCCAATCGCTTTCGCCTGATCGCCATTTTTCTTTTGGCCCACACCAAATGGAAAAAACGACTGTGCATAACGCATCCATGCGGCTTTTTCCGGATCGCGCTTATAAAGCTCAGGCATGAGATCATTGACTTCATAGCCCCAAAGTCCGATGAACCCAAGCGGAACAGCAATTTCACTATTGAGCGAAACGTCACCGTTCTTCTCGGGACTTTCTGCATCTTCCGAAAGGATCTTGGGAAGGTTTTTTCGAACGATGCTTTCTTCTTTCCGAGCAATTTCAGCGCTTAAAATCATAAGTCCAACTTCGCTTGAAAGATAAACAAATCCCAAACGATCTTTATTGTCATCGAAATGACCAATGCCAAATGGCGCGAGACCAATCCAAAACCTGCTCTTTTGCCGTAATGCATCATCAAGAGACCTAAATTTCTCGGTTAGAGGCTTCTCGTCATTTATAGCGGGTTTGTCAGGATGCTGGTTTTTATTTTCTTGGTTTTGGATCGTGGTTCGAGAGGCAGCGTCCTTCTTGCCCGAAGGAACACGATCTTTTTGAAGACTTCTCCAAATAGTGTGCGCCTGCGGGGGGTCTTTTAATGGATCGAGGGAGGTGTCGGGTGCTTCCTCAAAGAGCCTCGTTAAAGCTTGTTTCATCTCACCTTCACGGCCGAAGGCATAAGCAAGTCTCGCTCTAAGAAGAAAATACCTCCTCACGTCCGAGGTGTACCAAGATTCGAGACTCCCTTCAAGCTCGGGACCTTTGCCAAGAGCACTCAGAGACTTTTCTGCTTTTTCGTATTCGCCTTCCTCAAAAAGTTTCTCGGCATGATCGAGAGTAGACCCCACAGCATCTACGGCAAAAGACCGTTCGAATGCGAAGAAAGATAAACAAGCTATAATTAAAAAAAGTCCCTTCATAAAACCCTAAACTTCCCGAATATCTAGTTGTTCAATATATCGGAAAAGAGTCCTTTCTCCAATACCCAATGCCTTCGCTGTTTCAGCCCTCTTTCCTTTGTAATAGCGAAGAGCGCCAGTAATGTAGTTTTTCATCCAGAGATCCCGCGCATCGTTAAAAGGCATAATAGCGTCTTCTCCCACGCTGACGGAAGTTCCCTCTTTTGCTGAAGGACATACGCCGCCAATTCCCAGATCAGAAGCCCGAATTACTTGCTCCTCAGCCATGACAAACGCCCTTGAAACGACATTATCAAGTTCTCGAATATTTCCTGGCCAACCGTATTGCATCATAGCGGTTTTGCAATCTTGCGACCAATCTTTGTGGTCAAGCCCATGTTTTGCAGCGAATTGCTTTTTGAAAAAATTCGCTAAAATCAAAATGTCTTCGCGCCTTTCTCGGAGCGGAGGTAGTTTTATGACAGCGCCAGCAATCCTATAATACAGGTCTTCACGAAACTTTCCTTCGCGTACCATGTCTTCAAGGTTACGATGAGTCGCTGCGACAAGCCGAAAATCCACTTGCTTTTGCCGAGTATCACCCAAGGGAGCCAGCGTTTTCTCCTGGAGAACTCGAAGAAGCTTGGCTTGCACGTTTGCAGAAAGCTCTCCAATTTCATCTATAAAGAGGGTCCCGCCATCTGCGCGTTCGATAAGTCCAGCATGATCCGTGAGCGCGCCAGTAAAGGCACCCTTTTTATATCCGAAAAGTTCGGATTCCATGAGGGTCTCTGGAAGAGCCGCGGC
>CAILAO010000648.1 GCA_903832105.1 uncultured Pseudomonadota bacterium
AAAAGCGCAAGTTTTGATTCCGAAAATCCTGCTGCAATTTTAAGAAGCGGCTCACCGTCTTTATTGTTAAGCGTCTTTTCCTCAATCCCTTCAAAAATGTGAATCCCATCTTGCCCTCGCCGCAGGGTTCCCCGAATCTCCACTGAGCCGACCGTCTCTTCAAAATCACCATAGCTCCCATAACGGCGATAGACGTTAAGGCGCATCACCAACTTTTTAGCCCTTTTTATGAATTGAACAGGAACGGTTTCTATGTGCCAATCATCGACAAAAAAGTGATTAATCTTTTCTGTCTTTGTCTTCAAAACCCTGTTAACAGTCACTTCTTCAACAGGTTGCTTATTTACACGACCGTCCCTGAGCCTTGTCGTGACAATTTTATACGGGGTAATACTAACGCCAATCCGGACCTGTGTGAGAAGTCCTCCTTTTCGATCCACATAGACCGTCCTCTTAGGTGGACTCTGCAATTTTGGATCCGTTGGAGAAAGAAGCATGGTTTCGTTACGATCGCGCGGCGTTGCAGGCATCTCATATGCGTATGCCTGCCCACATAACAAAGCAAGCAGGAAACACCGATGTAACCGCATAACACCTCCATTGTTCTTCAGCATTTACCAATAGATTGCGTAATATATTTCAAGTGTAATATACTATAGATACATCAGCAAGGCGGACTTTTTCGAGATCTGGGAATTACATTTCGCAAACAAATATGACAGTGAGCTTCCTTGCGAACGAGCCATGCTTTAATGAAAATGACGCAAATTAAATATCCGTTATCTTTGAAAGATTGTTTTCTTTTTTTCTTTTGCTTGATTCTTCCGATTTTTTGGATTCTCGCAATACTCTTTATTGACAAACCAGTGCTCGCAAAACGTCGAACAGATACGTCCCTCAAAAACACCGATACGATGATTCAAAACTACGCCGAGATGTATGGCGAAACCCCGCAAAATCTGTCCGAGATCAGAGCTTTCACAAAAGCCCATGGATTTTCATCCCAAACATTCGATGTTTACGGAGAGCGCTTTCAATACATTCGCCTCGACCGCCAAAACTACATTCTTCGTTCATTTGGAGTCGACGGACTTCAGAATACGCTCCTTCGCGATAGGGATCTCGGCCTCTTCAAAGTCAAGGGAAAGAAGACCAAGGGCAATGGTCTCATGCATCGTTTCGGTACGGTGGAGACCGTTCGATTTTATCCCGCCTCTTTGCTTTTGGGTGCGATTTCACCTAATCAAACATGGCTCGCGCGTGTTTTTGTAGATCGCAAACGAAACACGAAGCAGCTGATTGTTCAGCATCGTGAAAAAAAGGACTTTTTCCTTGTCGCACCGCACGATTCCGTGGAAGAATTTCTTTGGCATCCTGATGGACACACCATCATTTTTTCTGCAACTTCAAGCAATCGCTACAAAGACGGCATCTACCTTTGGAACCTTATCGATGATTCACTCATCAATATCCTCGATACGGCCACTTTTCGAATGCAACTCGATGAACTGTCTAAGGAAGGCTTGGTCTACGCTTCCCTTGCGGGAATCGACGTTGAAGGTCCTAAACTCTTCGCTTACGTGGCCCCTCGGACCACAACGACTTTAAATCCAAACCTATTTTTTTCACCTAAACACCTTCTCTCATTCGAACTCCTCGAATCGGGTCGCAAACCTGTTATTAAAACGATGGCAACAAATTCCAAGCCATTCCCCTCACCTCTCATCGGTCTCCTGAAACCTAACACTCTAATTTTTACGGGATCTGATGGCACAAGAGAGCAAAGACAGTGGCTCCAACTCTCCTTCGAAGGTCCGATGGAATCGGTCATCACCGAATGGCAGAAGATGTCAGAATATTTATCAGAAACGCCCCTATTCCCCTATAGTCTTTGGTATTTCAGCATTTTGTACTCCGAAGCCTACCAAATCGCAAAGGTCCCTCATCAGGATACTAAGACAAAAAATAATCCTATGAAATCACCTGAACAGGTCGAAATCGTTAGATCGTATGCCACAGAACTCTCAGGTGCACTCATGAAACTCCCCACAGCCCCCTCATATCTAAGGGGCCTCGGAGCCTACGCTTTTGAAAAACTCACAAATAACGAGACACTACCCTATCAGTTTGCACGATTCGATCCGGAGTCGCATGATATCCTGCTTAAATAATTAGACTCTGCTAAAAACACTTTTTCAGCAGAGTCGTATCCCGAGCGAAGCGATGGGATCTCGCAACATCTCAAAAACCTCCGGACGCACTTTTCACAAACCATTTTTTGCCGACCTTGACACCATCAAGCTGGCGACTGGTAAGATAGTTGGTGACCGAGCGAGATGAGATGCCGAGTATCCTGTCTGCTTCTTCGACGGATACTTCTTGCGGAAGCGTGACGGTGCTATTGTGACTCATGTATTGCCCTTATTTCGGTTTTTAGCGGGATAGGCGTCTATCACTGATGTTTTCAATTGGGCAAGTTAAGAAAGTTAACTCTCGCTATTTCATTTTCGCTAGGATTCTTGCTGAGACGTTTTTCTGACGCGCCAGCGCGATATTTCATGCTGCAGTTCAACGGATATATATTTTTTGCCAAGCTCTGCCAATGCGTCAGCCCATAAAAAAGATGATCCAAATCAAAATTGAATTTCCGTGCATATTTCTCGCGATATGATCTGATCTCATCAATAATTTGGTCGTTCATGACTGACTACCTATCAAGCTCCTACTTGTCTTTTCATCTTTTCAGGAATAACAAAATACTCGGCACTGGATTGCGATTTAGGAATAGGCAAACCATCTTCAAATAAGCCCTGAAGATGAAGCACAATAGCGTGATACATGTTGTCTTCGGTTTCTTTTCGTGTGTCTCCCGTAGCAACACAACCTGGTAAATCTGGACAATACGCAGAAAAATTATTTTTCGCTTTTTCGACAACTATCAAAAATCGACGCACAACTATTTTCCTTTCTTCACAGCCTTTAGCTGTGATTGTTTTAAAATGTTATTGGAAGTTCCTAGAGGTAGATCATGCGATGGATGACCCCAGCAATGGTGACTCGTCCTGGTTTCTTGCCGTGTTTAAATTGCCTATGACTACCCTTCATGCACACGAGAGACATCCCGCACCTTCATTTCACGAATCCCTTCGTCGCAATCTCCTAAACCAAGACCATTCTCTTACACCATTTCCGCACTTTCCAGAAAATGCGGAAAATTTCCGGAAAGTCAAAAAACCAAAAAAATTCGCCCCTCGCTGCGCTCCGTGAAACCAAATCCAGAATGCTAAAGCCCGATGGTCAAGAGATCAATGGTCCAAAAAATTCAGGCTGGCTCACCGAGGCCGGGCACAGCGGAAGCCGAAACCCCAATGCGAACGGGAGCCCGAAGAGACCAGAGAGAGCGCGAACACCCCCGCAGTGGTAGAATCAGCCCAACCGCCGCCACGAAGGACAGCCGCGGGGGCCCCATTAGCCCACCCATACGTCGTTCCGTTATATCCATAGACTGAACCATTGATATTATAGGTGATATCATCCTTGCCTAACATCGTTGGATATTGAGCCATTCCTTGTGTAAATCCAGTCTGAATACCTGTTTGCTGGCCATTCATGTCCGTCCATTCCTGGAGGTTCCCCACCATGTCGTGAACTCCAAAACTGCTGATGCAAGCACTTGCGCCGCCTGAAGTCGCTCCGCTGCGATTGGTTGGACGAGCGCCGTTTGCGGCCCTGGTCCAGTTGCCACTTCCACCATTCGTGTTGGTATTACACTTTGCCGATGCATCATCAGTTGATAGCCCGCCGCTCGTACCACCAGTTCCTGAGCTTGCCCCAGGATCTGACGTGCCCGTCGCAGCAAGCTGCCAGAGGCTATCCGGCATAAGCTGTTTTCCGCTCATCGCACATGCAACAGAGGCTTGATACCAAGTTAGCCCTCTCGCTGGAATGACGTCTGGTTTTGACATGGCATAGACCGCGCTGCTGCCCGAACCATCCCTATTAAAGCTCGCCGGAAGATTGCCAGCATCGGGATAATTATAATCGCTGCTTAATCCGTCCGAAAAATAAGGCGTTCCCGTACCGTCCTCGGCTGACCAAATGCTAGCTTCATACTTATCGACGCACCAAGATCCGACTGCGACCATCACATCATTTACGTTGCCTGTGTC
>CAILAO010000649.1 GCA_903832105.1 uncultured Pseudomonadota bacterium
GGTGAAGGATGTCGACCAATTCATGGAGCAGGCTAAAAGTCTCGGCCTCGGCATTCGCATTCATGCGGACGAGTTTTCCGATGCGGGCGCCGCAGCAGCAGCCGGTCGATGGAATGCCGGTATTAAGGGGACACCCGACTGAATTAAGATTTGCCAGACTGGATTTTGATTTCCGTCCACGACATCCTGATGCCCACGCACGACACGAACTTTTCATGTATTATAATGTCGTTATGGCGCGATCTCGAAGAATAGTTTTTGCAAATATTCCTCATCATGTGACCCAACGAGGGAATCGCAGACAGAAAACTTTTTTTTCGGCAGAAGATTATATTCGCTACAAAGATATCATGCGACAGTCCTGTGAGATATATGATGCCAAAATACTCGCATACTGTCTCATGCCAAACCATATTCATTTGATCGTTACACCTTCCTCAGTTGACTCTTTAAAAAATGCGATTGGAGAAGCTCACCAAAAATACACAAGGATGATCAATTTTAGACAAAAATGGCAAGGTCACCTATGGCAAGGACGATTTTTTTCATGCGCAATGGACGATAGATACTTGATATCTACCGCTAAGTATATTGAACTCAATCCCGTTCGAGCACGACTCGTTGAAAAACCTGAAGATTACCCATGGAGCAGTGCTATGGCGCATCTTTTTGGTCTTGATGATGACTTAATAAAGGGAGATTATCTGCTAAAACTTGTGCCTGATTGGAGCACGTTGCTGAATGAATCCATAGTAGATGAAGAATTTAAAACAATAAAGCAATGCATAAGAACAGGGAGACCCTCTGGAACAGAGGATTTTCTGAATTGTCTGGAAAGAACTTATAACATCCGTCTAATTCCATTGAAACCTGGGCCGAAACCGAAAAAGTCCATTATCTTGAAATGAAGTTCAGTCGGGTGTCCCCACATCTCCCGATTTCTTGCAATAGCTGCATATAGATCACGTCAAAGTTTCAAGTCGCTGTCTATGGCTAAAAGGGAAGATTTAAATTGAGTACAACACCTAAATGGAGACTCGCCTCTTTACTGGTGACAAAAAAACTGAGAGTATGGGTGCATGTCCACTTTAGTTATTTATAACATCGCCGAACTTGTCACAAATCGACCGCTTGCGGAAGAGAAGCGGGCTGTTAGAATTGCGAGAAGTGATCTAGGTATTGTGCAAAATGCCTGGCTCGCGATTGAGCAAGGTCAGGTTAAAGAAGTAGGAGCAGGACCCGTACCCAAGATATTTTCTTCATGGAAACAGTTCGATGCTTGTCACGCGCTCGTTTTACCGGGCTTGATCGATGCGCACACTCATCCGATCTTCGCAGGGTCCAGGGCGCATGAATTCGCGATGAAACTTGATGGAAAGACCTATCAGGAAATCGCCGCCGAAGGAGGCGGGATTGCTTCGACCGTTAAAGCGACGCGGAACGCTTCAAATATGGAACTTTTGGAGCTGACGAGGGCGAGATTAACGAGGTTTCTTTCATGGGGTGTGACGACAGTCGAGGCAAAATCGGGTTATGGCCTTTCTGTTAAAGAAGAGTTAAGGCTCCTTGAATTACTAAAAGAACTTAAAGATGAACTTCCTGTTACAATATCAGTCACGTGTTTAGCGCTGCACGCCTTGTCACCGGAACATCGTTCGTTTAAAGAATATAGCGACGAAATTGGGCGGGAACTTCTTCCGGAAATCTCAAGGCGAAAACTCGCGGAATGGGTCGATGTCTTTATTGAAAAGGGATATTTTCAGGTGAAGGATGTCGACCAATTCATGGAGCAGGCTAAAAGTCTCGGCCTCGGCATTCGCATTCATGCGGACGAGTTTTCCGATGCGGGCGCCGCAGCAGCAGCCGGTCGATGGAATGCCGCAAGTGCAGACCATTTGGAATGCGCGAGCGAGGCGGGCATAGCAGCCATGGCTAAATCGGGGGTGACGGCGATTCTTCTTCCGGGGACGTCGCTTTATTCAAAGATTCCGTACGTTTCGGCAAAACCCTTTACTAACGCTGGTTGTCCTATTGCCCTCGCAACTGATTTTAACCCAGGATCCTGTGTCATTGATAACTTGCCTTTTATAGCAACTGTTGGGGCTATCCACTGCGGACTCTCGCTCGCAGAAGCAGTCGCGGGAGTTACCTATGTTCCGGCTTACTCTCTGAACCTTCACTCTAAAAAAGGCGCTCTTGCCCCAGGCTTTGACGCGGACTTAGTTTTTAGTCCGTTGAAGTCGGTCGAAGACTGGCTTTCCGATATTGGGAGAACGCCCCCCAAGCAAGTATGGATACGAGGGGAACCGATTCTGATCGGATAAGAACTGTAATATATTGTATGTAAAGGGAATAGTCGTAAAAACTGATTAAAAGACAGTGCCTTTGTGGGTCTTGTCCTCCTGCAGGAGTTCTTTTCTCAACACAATAAACCTCTAAAAAGTCGATTTATTTCGAGAGGATATCAAAACTAATTATTGCAGACAATCAGATATGATCATGATAAAATCTACTTTAGGAAATGTCTTTTTTTAAAATTAATTCTACTTGTTCAGAAATCGGGTAATGCGAAGTTTTACCTTACAAGAAAGGGTTCTAGCATGAAGAAGTCGTATGTGCCTTTTCCGTTATTGGTTATTTTGATGTGTGTTATTTCGTTGGCATCCTGCCAAACGACGAAAAAAAGCGATAAGAGCGCTGCTGTTGACTGTTTGTCGATCCGCTACCCTGCTGATTGTCAAAATACAAATGGCGCGTGTTCGTGGGACTATACGTACAACCAGTGCAAATCCGGTGCTAGTGCAAGATGCCGCGCATTTTTGGAGCAAGACTGCTATCGCGACACCTCTTGTCGTTGGGACTCTATCAGCAGGATTTGTCTGTCGAGTCAGGCCACTTCTGCAAATTGTACTTACTATAGGTCCGCTGAAGAGTGTAATCGTTATCCCGATCTCTGCATCTGGGATTACACGAATTATCGATGTGGACCGAAGACGGGAGCAACCGTTTATTGTACCGGCATGAATGAGACGACATGCAGACAAAATTCTACCGCGTGCCAGTGGAATGCCACAGCTTATCGATGTGATTCGTTCAATACGGCGGATTATTGCAGAAATCTATTAAAAACAGATTGTGATCGTGAGACAGCTCGATGCATATGGGATCAATATTACGGTCGCTGTAACGGCACATCAGCCAGTACCGTGATTTGCACTAATTTTCTTTCGGAAAGTACTTGCAGGACTCCCGAGTGCAGATGGAATGTATCCTATCGACGTTGCGAGCAAGCTACGGGGGTAACGCAGTGCAACCTGAAATATAAGGAAGACTGCGAATCGGCCACCAATGTGACTTATTGTCGGTGGAATAGCTTTAGTCAGGTGTGCGAAACAAGATAACGCTACGAAATCAAAAGCCCCCTTTCATACTTCGCGATGAAAGGGGGCTTTTTGTTCATCTAATCAATTCAGATTGACCTATTCGAATCTCACGCGACCTGCTGTTACTTGGCCGCCGTTTGATCTAATACGAATGTGACCCGCCATGTAATCATCATTATCACCCATTGGGATCGTTGAGAAGTTCCTAAGAGACTCTATGACAACCGCATAGGTTCCTGGGGCGAACACGGCTTGATGGAAAGCTGCGTTGGCTTGCCCTGGCATGAGAGGTATGGTCTCAAGAGGTACTCCATTGCCAACAAGGTATGCAAAGTTTGTTTCAGTATAATCAATTCCGCATAACGTCTCGATCGTGACAAAAAGATCGGCAGCTTGAGACACAACATCGAACTCAAAGACATAACGAATGCCTTGAACTGGGTGAACGTCGAGTTGAAGTAAACAAGTCGAAGCGGGATACGCATTGTCGCCGATATGGAACGCTTTTGAATTGCCAAAAATGATTTCATGATCGGAGACCACCGTAATGTCAACGTCATCCATTTTCTTTAGGTTTTCAAGTAAGCCACCGATGATGTCGATGAAATTCGTTGTTGGGCCTTGCTTCTTGCCAGAATCAGGAATGATGTCGTCAGGCTTATTGCCCATTCCATCATCAGCAGGCTCTCCATCTGGATTTGTTTTGTCCTTGGGACTGGTTTTACCGTCTACCGACTTCTTCCCCTTGCCAATTTGGCTTCCCGAAAATGATCCGGAATTACATGAGAACGAAACCAACACTGACGCCGCGGCTAAAATAGTAAATACTTTCCTAAACATTGCCCCTCTCCTTTTACAGTTTCAACATGCAACTATAAGAACAGTCATTAAGAGAAACAGCTTCAGTCAGTCTACGTACAGGCACCACAACGTCTTTCATTTAGCAATATCAATGCCAATTTGATCTTTTGTGTTTTGCTGCTAATATTTCAGGGATTTTTGGACAAATTCGGTAAATAAAAGTGGCGACTTTTTTTACAACTTGTATGTGAACTAGGCATGTTAAGCAGGGTTTACTGGGTTAAGTTTTGCGTAAAAACGGCAAGGCAAGTCCGTGGTATAACGCCAATGCTAGCGCGTCCGTAGCATCGAGCGGAAGACTGGTCCGATCAAATAAGAGAAGCTTTTTAAGAGCTTGGTGTACATCTTCTTTCGTTGCACGGCCTGAACCGGCAATAGCACGCTTCACTTGGGCCGGGGTGACTTCAATCAGAGGGATTTCATTTCTATGAACAGCCGCCAAAAGAGCTCCTCTGGCCTCCCCCAATTTTAATGAGGTCATCGGGTTAAGTCCCGCGAACTCCTTTTCAACCACACAAACAGTGGGGGAGAGCTCTTTCAATAACTCATACAACGCAACGTGGAGTAATCCGATCCTTTCGAAGTGTGATCTTTTGGGGTCAACCTTAAGAACTCCCAGATCGATGACTTTATAGTCCTGTGGCATCAGAGGGACGGGCTTACGCGCAGCCAGGCACGCGAACCCTGCCACTCTTGAACCCGGATCGATCCCGAAAATCCTAACTTGGTTATGCGCGGCGTGCTTCATGAACACCTAGCGAATTGGTTCAATGGTGCGGCTAAGATACTGAGAAAAGTCATCCAGGATCACCTCGTACTTTTCGTTCATCAGCTGCGAGGAGATCAAAAAATCTGCTGTTGAGCGATTGCAGGCGATGGGAATATTGTAAACGACAGCAATTCTGAGAAGAGCCTTAACGTCGACATCATGAGGGTGAGGCTGCATTGGGTCCCAAAAGAAGATGATAAGATCGATATTGCCTTCAGCAATCATTGCGCCAAGCTGCTGATCTCCTCCGAGGGGGCCGGATTTTAGTTTTGTGATCTGGCATCGATCAAGTGTAAGTTCTTCATCTTCTTTGCAGCGATCGTGCAGGGTCTTTTCAACGAGTGTTCCTGTCGTTCCTGTACACACCAAGTGATGCGCTAAGAGAATTCCCGCGTTCCATTGCGCCCACTCTACCAAGTCTTTCTTTCGATTGTCATGAGCCACAAGAGCGATTCTCTTATACTCGTTTAATTTTTTTACCGTTCTCGTCATAGCGTAGAATCCTTTACTGAAACAATCCGTCTAGAGGATAGTCTCTGAAACATCAAAATACAACTATTTCAGAAACAATATTATTAGGAGGTTAGCGATGAATTCTTGACACGACTTTCGGTTTATCGATAGGATGATTGACAATCTGGTCAGTTCACTTTTTAAGAAGGAGATTCGGAATGAAACTTTTTAGAAATTTTTTTATTGTTGCCAGCGGATGTTTTCTTTTCGCAGCGATGAGTCAAGCCGAGACGGTGTTTGAGAAACTAACTGCCATGTACGACCAAGGAACCAAACCAGCGATTGCTTCGTTCCAACAAGATGCCGTTTGGGCCGGAAAGTGCGTTGATCGCTCAACCCCGGATAACGTGATAGGTGGTGTTTTGAACACCTTCGTCGTGGGGACTAACGATCCCGTAGTCAACCAGCATAAACTTTGGGCCACCACACATTTAGCCCCGAATAATACGAGAGATGATTATTTTCTCGAAATGAGTCAAGACCAGGCGGTATACTTGCATAATTCCGTTCGAGCGGATCTAAAAAAATACACTCAAGTCGCAGATAATAAACCAGAGTTTAACGAACTTATATTCACCTTTACAGAGCGTGATATTTTCGGTCGTATCAAGGGTGCTGTAGATTATACACTTAGATCAGCAGCGGCAACAGACGGGACTCAAATGTATGTCGTAGCGGGTCGTTGTCCCTTCGAAATGTGTTCCGGAAACATGGTTTATCGTGACAGATTCATGATGTGTTATGTTTGGCAAGAAAAGCTTGCAGCACCAGCATTGGAAGAATAATTTATA
>CAILAO010000650.1 GCA_903832105.1 uncultured Pseudomonadota bacterium
CAGCGAAGTATCAGTTTTAACTAGTCCGCGTTAAAGCCGTCTAACTGCTCGTACTAAAAAGCCTTCAGAAGAATTTTTTCTTTTTTTTAAATTTCAAAAAGCTTCTTTCTCTAATCTTTCCTTATCTACTTTCCGATCAAGTAAATAGAAAAAGTGTCTACTTGCGATACGGAATATCGATGACTAGTTTGAAAGAAAAATCGAAATATTTACTCGATCGAGCCTTTGCTATCGTCACATGGTTCGAGGATCGGCTCTTTGTGCGCGAGAGAGCCGCAGATCGCGGAGTAAAATCGAAGCGAGATGTCGAAACAAATAAGACTATTAGCATCCTAAAACGTGTTCTATTTGCATCTATTGGCGTCAGCGTTTTGATGTCATTTACCTCTGTTTTTTACTATTTTGCTACAACGCCAAACCGAATCGAAAACAGTCCAGGAGTCGTCAATTTAGCGAAAAATGGATTTCCAGCAAAATTGGCCTTTGGCTCTTTTAACGATTGTGATGCTAATGTTGCTACATGTTGGATCTCAAACAAGTTTGATGATGCGGGCTGGACTTCAGTCCTCTTACCGCGATTCGACATTAAAAAGCAATCTGGCTATGAGCAGATAGTCGATTCCGGCTGGGCTGTCTATCGGATGAAATTGGAGGTTCCTGAATCGACTAAAGCTCAAAATGGAGTGGTTGCATTTTCTCCCGGGTATGTGAACCATCGCTATTTCGAAGTCTTTTTAAACGAACGTCTTGTTTACGTCGGTAACGGTCTTACCGGCACGAACCATGCTCTTTTACTGATCCAGTTACATGAAAAGGATTTAGAACTGCCCTTTTCTTCAGTTGTCATAAAAGCAAAACTTGAACGGTCTGATTTGGGGATTTCGCATTTAACTGGAGTTTATGTAGGACCTAAATTGGCGCTAGACGACCTGTATATTAGCGCGGAACGCACAATTATCACGTACTATTTACTTTTTGTTTTTGGAAAGGGAAGCATCTTCATTATTCTGACGCTTTTCTACCTTTATACCAGAGCGCATAGGGGGTATTTTCACTTTCTGGGCTACGCTTTCTTCGTTACGGTTGAGCATATCTTTTTTCTCGCCGGCGACTTCATGGATGTTAATCTTCGAGTGCTTCTCTTTTTTATATCAAAAACTATCGCAATTCATGCGTTACAGAGGTTTTTTGTCGATTTCTTTCAGATCAATCGAGCGAGCAAAATTCTTAATTATTTAGGTTTGGTGACCATCGGAAGTACCGCTATCTTGGCGTTTGACCAAGGTTGGGGTTTGCAAATTGTAAAGATTCCCCACTTGTTTACGTTCACTAATTTATTACTCATTGTGACGATTGCCGTAGCGGTCGCGATATCTCTCATCAGGATGCGACTTTTGCGGCGCTTATCTCTGGTGAATGAGATCTATCGAACACTTCGAAGCATCAGTATATTTCTTGCCATCTACGGAACTCTCTTGGTGTGGATCGAATTCTTTAACGTTTATAAAGGATTCGACATGAGGGCGATCCTGGATCTCTGCTTCTTCTTCTATATGACGCTTATTTCGGTCAGAAACTTTGGTTTCAACGAGGGAAAGGTGGTGACTTTAGAGGCACATATGGAAGAGAAAAGGCGTATGGAACTCGAATTGCAGGAGGCGGCGGAAATTGCCAAGGCGTTCATGCCTTCGGAAGTTCCAGTTTGGGATTTCTGTGAGATTGCTGTTTTTCATAAATCACTCACGGAATCCAGCGGTGACTGGTTTGCATTCGAAAAAGGTACTGAGAGGCTCCTATATCACGTCATGTTATGTGATGTTACGGGGCATGGTGTGCAGGCTGCCTTGGTCGTTTCGACTTGCAAAACGGCATTAAGTTCGCTCGTCGATTTTAATCCTGCGGTATTAAACAGCGAAGAATTTCTCCTGCACTATAGTGCATCGTTGAACAAAACCCTTTATAGGCATGGGGAGGGACATCACATGTTAACGATGTCCGGAATCACGTTTGATCCAGAAAATGGTCGAATATTTTACATATCAGCAAGCCATCCACCAGCTTTTTGGATCAGAAGTTCTAAGGATGGTAGTCGACCGAAACCCCTGGTTTCAAGGCATAGTAATTTGGGACTTCACCCGGAGTTCAAAGGGAAGTTGGAGTGTCAGGAATTTGACTCGGGAGATGAGGTCGTGCTCTATACCGACGGTATTCCGCTACTACACAATGCGAAGTTTTTGGCCAAAATTTCCCGAAGCGACAATCGCTCGTTTTCATCAGCGCCTAAAAATTTGTATGATACCGTTTGGGGGGAGTATAAAGCTAAAACAAACAAAGAACCAGATGACGACGTCAGCATCATCTGGTTTAAAGCAGTTGCTTAAGGTTATACTTTACTCGGGAAGATAGTTGCTAATCTTCTTAGATGTATCGAACATTATATTTTGCAACTTATTAACATTATTTTTAGCTTCGGTAAGAAGTTTTGACCAGTCTACGTTGACATACCACAGCATACCTTTGGCAGCATAGTAACCCTCTATTCTAGGGATTTTCCATGATTTGGCTGACAGGTTAGAGTCACAGACTTCTAGGAATAAAAAGCCAATAGAGAAAGTTGATTCGTCATCCTCAGGTTCTTCTAAGTTGCGAGGCAAATCATTAAGCACATTAAGGAGTCCTTGAGTTGTTAAGCCAAAATAGTTATGGGCACCCAATCCATTGGCAATAGACAGCCCGTCGGCGATCGTGAGCCCATCGGCAATGTTCAAGCCATCGGCGATATTTAGGCCATCAGCGATTGTGAGTCCGTCGGCAATGTTCAGACCATCAGCGATCGTGAGTCCGTCGGCGATCGTGAGTCCGTCGGCGATCGTGAGTCCGTCGGCGATCGTGAGTCCGTCGGCGATTGTGAGTCCGTTATCTCCGACGACAGTATCACCTTTAACAAGTCCAACGTATGATGTTGGGAACGCGATAAATTTGTGCTCGCTTTTAAGAATCCCTTGGCGTCGAAGATATTCCATACCTGACTTGACCTTATTTGAAAGCTGTGCCTTTGTGAGACCTGTTGAGGCAAGTCCTTCAGCACCATGCGATTTGAGGTGAATAAAATGGACATATTTGGAAGGAGGAAATACTTTGTTAATGATGAAAGACGTTATTGCCTTTATGGCATTTGGATGTGAGAGGGGAATCATTTTGAAGGCTTCCATGTATTCTTTGTCGGTTGCTGAATTATGGAAGAACATGTAACCCTTTTCGGGGTCGTATGGATTTTCGATAGACTGTACTTTTTCAATTGTAGCAACAAGATCTTTATCCATTTCTCTTAGAGAAAAATCGCCTTCTTTACAAAGAAGAAAGAACTTGTTCTTTGCAGTAGTGAAGTGGCTATTGATGACAGCAATCCAGTTGCTTGCTAGCTCTTTTGTACACATCCTTCTAAGTTGCTTTATCTCAGCATCAACCGCGAGGCTCATGAGGGGCTCGCCTGGTTGATCGACGACGTAGTAGATTACCGCAGGTTTGCGGCTGATGTTTTCAGGATACACATAGTACAGTTGTGCGTCGTTAGTGATAACTCTGTACTTTTCTGCCATTCCCCCGTTGATTCCATCTTGCTTGGAACTATTATCTTTCTTTTTTAGCATTCCGCATGACGTGAGGTACGTCATCGAAAGAATGCTTAGAAGAACTAGAACTAGTCTTAACCAACTGTTTTTCATAAAAACTCCTTTTGATACCGATAGATACACAGACCTTACCTGAAAACTTATCCAGATTGAAAAACAGGGACAGCCTTGACGATGACCGCTACTGAATCTGCAGGTGCTATACCGCTTTTCCTGCAATGACCTTGCCAAGAGGAAGGGTTCGAAAAATCAACAAGATAACTCCGTTTTAATGGAACGCTGTCGAAAAATTAGACAAATTGACTGTTAAAAGTTTAAACCTTGGTCACATTACATAATGTGTTGATACAGCCAAGCAAGGCGCGTAATATGGAGTACTAATCTTGAAACGGCCCCTGATTTCTTAAAGGAGAGAGCAATGAAAGGACTGTTAATTTCGGGAGTATTGTTTTTGGGTTTTTCAGCTTACGGGTTCGCAACAGAGCAAACGCAGGCAACTCAAAACACTCAGCAACAAAAACAGGTAGCGACGCAACCAACAACAACCACAACAACTACGCCAGCAACAACAACCAAAGCCACGCCAGCAACGACAACGACAACCACAACAACCACGCCAGCAACAACAACCACGCCAGCAACAACAACCACGCCAGCAGCAACAACAACCACGACTACGCCAGTAACAACTGGTTTTGCCAACACAACATGCAAGAGCGGCGACAAAGTCCGTGTCGTAGAAATTGCATCGGGAACCGAATCAAGCTGTGAAGTGCATTATAAAAAGCAAACAGAACAGCCTGGTCATGATCAAGTCCTTTGGACCGCAAAAGCAACGACTTATTGCCAAGGCAAGGCAAAAGAGTTTGTCGTAAAACTGAGCGGCATGGGTTGGACTTGCGAAGGAGCCCAGGGAACATACTAAATTTTAAAATTTAGTTTAGAAAATAAAAAGCCCGGAATAAACCGGGCTTTTTTGTTAGTAATTTTTCTCAACCCTTTGAATTGGGTGCTCGCAGTAGTTTTCTCCATGACTGGGATCACAAGGAACTGCTTCAGTTTGATAATATCCTAGTGGCGTGTCTGAGCCTTTGTCATACAAAATTTGATCATTAGGAAGAAGGATTTGCGCTACAAATTGAAGGTGCGTTTTACGTGGACCGCCACGACTCGCAATCTGGCGTTCGAATTTTCCTTCCCAGGTATAAGGCGCTACAGCTTGCATCTGCATGGAATCCTGGTCTACCCAATCAGCGATTTGATAGTGATTATCCTGCTTGAAGCCAAATTTTAAAATAACAGTTGTTCCCCAAGGAAGAGATAGGTTTTTATAGGTGATTGCGAAGTCACCCATTGTTGAGGAGTAATATCCCGGGTAAAGGTACCTTACGCGGCCCATGGCGATCAATGTCGTGACGTCCGGAGAAACCGAGGGCTCTCCTCTGACTTTGGAGGCTTGTAGAGCACTGACGTCATCTTGATGGCCGCATGCACTGATGCAGGTTAAAAAACTAAATGCGCTCAAGCTCGCGAGAAAAATCTGCAATCCTTTAAGCATATCTATGACTCCTTTCACAAATCAGGCCTACTGTTTATTGGATGATGCTCCGCAAGTCAAGTCAATCTCAAGTAAACCTTTGATTAATTTGGTGATTAGTTTGATGGTTTTGTTGAAATCACAGCCTTTTTTTTTAGAGAAATGTCTCTAATGTGCACAACCGGGAACGGGTGTTATGATCGACCTTTGTCAGAAGTCAAAGACCTCCTCAAATGAAAGTTCCTGGAGTTTTTTCCCAATAAAAAGCTCCGCTTCCGACGTTGTCATATTCACCGTGACGTCACCAAGTTCGACGCCGTTTTGGAAAAAGCGCGCAGTGGAACCGCCATACCATTTTTCCCCGGTGCGACCAAAGGCCGCAGCAAAAGTAGCAGCGGAAGTTCCTAAGCCACTTGAATGGATAGTTTCTTCGTTTCGGACGTAAGATCGCGATTGGTAACCGAATCCAACAGCCATCAAACCTGCGACATACCAATATTTTGAGAATGTGTAGCTGCCAGCGAAACCGCCCTTTAAACTTAAGGTATCAAAAGTTCCGCTCTTGAAGTCTGCATCTTTTGCGTAAACGGCCTTGTGAGCTGGAGGAATCAAAGAGTTATTGGAGGCTATTTTTGTCGTATCAAATGTTGCGACAACAAGAGGCGACCAACCTGTCTCGACAGGTTCTCCTGAATTGTCTAGAACATTTTGAATGCGAAATTGGTTACATCGGGAGACCCATGTGGCGTTCGCAAACCAGCTTGTAACCCTTAAGTCAGGCCTTTTTTCGTAAATTCCATAGTCTGTGTCGATTTTGCTATTATAAACAAAAAAACCCTTATATCTCTGATAGCCGGCATCGACAACAAGTTGCTGCCATGCATGACCGAATCGAAAATAATCGTAACTAGTATCGCCATAAGTACGCTTTGTTTCTTCTCCAGCGGGCAATCGAAAGCCACCCAAAGTCAAAAAGAATCCTGAAGAGAAGACCGAAAATCCAACGTCAAATTTCGTCGCGGGACGATATTCCGTTTCGAACTCCGAAGAGTCGTTACTTTTTGGTTCTAGCTTAAGAGAAAACTCCGGAATTGTGCCGAAAATTTTCAATGAACCCTTTGACGGATTTTCTTTCGGTGGCTTCAATAAATCATCTTCACTATCCACGGTGTTACTTTTTGCATTTGCGTGGCTGATGATGATTAACGGAAAAGTTATCAAGGCGAGTGGCAGCATTAATATTCTTAGTCTCATTGTGCAAATTCCCTTGTTTATTCAACGCGTTCCAATGGAGCGCGGGTGTATCAGAGAAGAAGATCCGCATGACTTAGTCTACAATACATCAAGATGGATCGCACTGAAAACCCCTTGTGTCCAAAACTCGAACGTCATATTTTGTTAAGGAATTTGTTGCAATAAAAAATTCGCTTTTTAAAAAGGAGTAGCCCCCCCTTGACACTGCCCCAAGAATTTATTCGAAAGAAAAGAGATGGCGAGAAACTTACGGCACAAGAAATTGAGACGTTTTTCAATCAATATCTGCAGGGTAAAGTTGCTGACTATCAAGCGGCTGCAATGTTAATGGCCATTGTCCTAAAAGGCATGTCCCGCGAGGAAACAGCGTGTCTCACAAAGGTCATGCGCGATTCTGGTGAGGTGTTAACGTGGAGTTATCCGAGACATCTTGTCCTTGACAAACATAGCAGTGGAGGCGTTGGCGATAAAACGTCACTTGTTCTTCTTCCACTTTGCGTGTGTGAAGGGCTCAAGATTCCAATGATGTCGGGTCGAGGTCTTGGTCACACAGGGGGGACTCTTGATAAACTTGAATCTATTCCCGGGATGGTTGTACGCATTCCAATTGAAAAAGCTAGGAAGATTGTTGATGAACTCGGCGGTGTCTTTATCGGTCAAACCCCCGAAATCGCAGCACTCGACCAAAAGCTGTACGCACTCCGCGATGTTACAGGAACGGTAGAATCGATTCCGCTGATTACAGCCTCCATCTTATCAAAGAAACTTGCCGAGGGGCTCGGAGGTCTCGTTCTCGATGTCAAATACGGAAGCGGGGCTTTCATGACGCGTTTTGAGGACGCGAAAGCGCTCGCGCAAAGTCTAGTTGATGTGGGGCATGAATGCGGCCTAGCTGTCAGGTGCCTCATTACGACTATGAAGTCGCCTCTAGGGACATCTGCTGGTCATACATTAGAGGTCGAAGAGGTTGTTGATATCTTAAAAGGTGGCGGTCCCGATTCGACAAAAGACCTATCTTTAATGCTTGCAGATGAAATGGTGCGTCTTGCTTTTCCAGAGAGGAAAGAACAAGACGTGATGAAGTCACTTGAAAAGAGACTTCGTGATGGCTCAGCATTTGAAGCATTTTGCCGTATAATCGCCGCGCAAGGTGGCGATACAAAGTGTCTTGAAAATACGAAAAAGATTCCGCACGCAAAGATTAAGAGACCCGTTCTCCCCCCTAATTGTAAGGTAGAACGTTACATCACGGCTATTGATGTTCGCTCTCTCGGCCTTGCAATTCAATTGCTTGGAGGAGGACGAAAACTTCTCACCGATCATATAGATCCTACTGTAGGTCTTTCTCGACTAAAACGTCTGGGAGAAAAGCTGACTCCAGGAGAACCCGTAGCCTACGTTCATGGCAATGCTGACGGTCTTGTCGAGCAAGCGGTTGAAATGGTTAATAAGGCTTATGTGCTTGGAGATTCAATCACTCAAGATCCTTTAGTTGTAGAACGTTTGTAAGGTGATGTCACTGTTTCTTCAACGTTTATCCTGAACGTTTATCCTGGGATGGCTAACTCAGGTTCTTTCTCAAAAAAGGTGACTTTTAAATAGGCACCACGGTATATGTGGCCACGTCTGCCCCTATTTCAAACTCTGATCTATATTCCTGGAAATCCCAAACAAAGGGCGAGAGACCTTCCTCTATTTAACCCTACGGATGCGTTCCCGCTATGGTGGGATTTTAGCCTCGATTAGTCAC
>CAILAO010000651.1 GCA_903832105.1 uncultured Pseudomonadota bacterium
AGATATTCTTGATCTAGCATTTAAAATGCAGGACATCGTTTTCTCAAAATTTGGTATCTGGCTTCCTTTCGAAATGGTTGTTTTAGGAAATCTTTCGGATGGGATTAAAAAGAGGCTTCATTTGGAGATGAAACATCGTGTTGATGAAAGAAGTTTAGAGGAATTGAGAAATCGATGGAAATCAAGAGAATAGAGTCTTTCTTGTAACGTTTTGCGAGGGATAGGCCCCAGTAAAGGAGAAACCAATGAAAAAATACGTGTGTACAACTTGTGGATACGTCTACGATCCAAAAAAAAAAAAGGCGATCCGACGGCTGGAATTCCGCCAAACACTTCGTTCGAAAGTCTTCCTGGCGATTGGTTATGTCCTGACTGTGGTGTTGGGAAAGATATGTTTGAACCTGAAGACTAAACAGCACTAGAGATAACAAAATATTCATTTGGGCTCGAATGATTGTGCGCTCTATTATCTCTCCCGAATTAGACTGAGATTTTGCGGATCTCAGGTGCAAAATCTCAGTCTAGATTTTACATGTCAGTAAATCCGATTTCTCTCGGTTCCGAAGAGTCTCCTCGAAATTCGTAGAGGCCCCGTGATTCATGCTTTTGGATGACAGTTGATACTTTTAAAGTCATCTCCATAAGAAGATTTGCGACTGGATTTTCCTTTGTTCCAATATTCGTAGCAGTTACTTTTGTGACGCCGAGATTTACTGTGTAACCCCACATGACGTCGGCAATCTGCGGGACAACTGACACGGACTCGAGATACTGCCCATTGCCGTTGTAGGTGCCACCGTATTGATGCACTAGGGTGTAAGTCAGGTCATACACAGTTATGCCAAATCCATTTTCACCGTAAACGCGAAATGATTTGTATTGCACTGGTGACCAGTTGTCGAGTTCGGCACCGCTTCTAACTCCAGCAGGAAGTCCGTTGGCGTAGTCATATTTGACGTCGAGAACGGCTTGGTTTTCTTTGATAACATCCCAAACTTGCTTTGCCATGTTGAGAATAAGATCAAGAGTAATATCTGACTCATCAAACGGTTTGATGACTGACATGTTTTGGTGCTCTAAAAATTTTGCATTAAGTTCTTTGATGACTTCTGGGGGAGTACGAACTTCTTCGATTGTTTGACGAATGTCGAGTTTGTCCAGGGGCTCTCCGAAAAGTGTGATTGTCCACAGAAACCCAACAATTAAAGCAACAAAAGAAAATCTTAAAAATACCATATAACCTCCTATAGATTGTGGTTAAGGCCTTTTAACAATTTAGAAGCACTTTCTCAACAAAAGATCCGTAAAAGGCTGAAATGTCCAGGATTCTCACGGCCTTGAGAAGCAGGGAAATCTTCGGACTTCACATCCGAGAAATGTTCTTAAAAAATCCGCTGTGTTTTTTGAGGGTCATGCCGCAGATCGTATTACGGGTTGCCGAGAGCGATTTTCTACGGGTGTGGGGCTGAAATTTCGAACAAAGACAGTTTTTAAATCGGGAAAGTCACGAACAGGAATTTCTGAAATATCAACAGAAACAAAACTTTTGTCATTCTGAAGGAAGTTCGCGGCCTCGGGTGACATGATAGCCAAACTAGATGATGTAGAGAAAAGCTTTGCTAGGGCTTTCGCGTGGCCTTCAAGGCGAGTTGCACGATTAACAACGAGTCCATAGACATCTAATTCCTTTTTAATCTCATCGGATCCCAACACTTTGACGTGCACCGGGCCAAAATCGATGCCGATTCCAATGCGTATTGTATTTAAACAAAGATCCCGCATCCCGAGGTTCCAAACGCATTGGGTGATTTCTTCGGAGGTAGTAATAACTTTCTTTAAATAGTATTGATTGCGACGTTTCGACGCCAATCGCTCTTCATCCTCGATGTCCGGAATATCGGAGAGATCAGGTTCGTCATTGAATATCCCGAAGAAGATGAGATGCCCGTCGCCGGATGTTTTGTGAACGAACCCGCCATTTTTCTGTGTGATGCCAAGTACCGAAAAATGGTAGTCATCAAGAAACTTACTCATCATACTTTCTGGGAAAGTAGACATGAGATGAGTAAAGCCTCGGATATCGATGCACATGGCAAAACCGACCTTTTTATGCCGTTCTAAGAGATCTTGTCGGTTTTTGAAAATTGCACTTGAGACCGCAGAACCGAGGAATTTCTGGGCTTCAATTTTTTGCGACAGCTCAAGCTTAAGCGCTTTAACTCTGACTTGGTTAACGATAGAAGCAGCAAAACAGTTGATGAGCATTCCATTAACGGTATCGGAAACGATAACTTTAAATATGGCAAAATCCCCGCCAAGGTAGGTTATAATCGCTAAAGGAATCCAAAAAACTACTGTTACGATAGGTACGAACCATAAGAGATATCGATTGGGAGGGGCAATAAAAAAAAATGCTAATGCAAAAGTGTAGACATTCACCGCATGAACGAGTCCCAAAACTTCGGGCTTGCCGCTGAGCAC
>CAILAO010000652.1 GCA_903832105.1 uncultured Pseudomonadota bacterium
ATAAAAAATGGGTTATTCTGAATGACTGTGCGAATACATTGTTTACAAAAGTCAATGGGGATTACCTGATAGATTGGGGTGATTTTACAGTGGCAAGCTTCTCGAAATTATATAATTGCGGATTAGGTGGTGGCTTATGGACAAATAGAGAAGAACTTCTGCCGTTATTGTCGAAAAGGATCCAATTGGACCAGGAAATAGCAGAAGAACTTTTTGATTTCTATCTTAGAATTCACGATGGTTCTTTTGGGGTAAAAAGCCAGCTTAAGATTGACATGCTTTATGGATGTCTACCGGAAGTCAGGTCTATAAGTGCTATGGCAATGAAAGGCCTACCGGAATCGATCCAAGAAATCGAAGAAGACATTAAGAGAAGAAAGAAGATGTATGCAATTGCCATAAATTTGTTTGGGGAAAACGTTCCTATATGCGATGAGGGTGTAGTGCCTTTTGCGATTCCGGTCTCAGGGAAACCAGATGTGCTGGGGAAAGCATCGGACAAATTTAAAAAAGATTATGGCTTCAATCTACCAATACTTCATTTCGATTTTGCTAGAAACATGCTACACCCTGATTATAGAAAAGCTTTGATCATTGGTTGTCATAAGGATTGGAATGAAAACATTGTGTATCAAGTTCATGATGTTATGAGTCGCTGCAAATGAAGAATTTCAATGTAAATGTAGGGGATAATAGTTTTCAAATTGATGAAATCATTGAATTCCTCGCTAAAATTTATGGACCCAATTACCTCGAAGCGAAGCGAGTTCAAGGTGCAATCTTAAGAAATGAGCCAACTACAAAACCTCAAAACTTTATCATTACAAGATCGAAAAATAATGATTTAATAGGGTTAATTCGAATTGTCGAAAGAAAAATTGTCTTAGGTACCGGAGTTCTATGTTGCGGGGGTGTTTCGTCAGTTAGCGTTCACCCTGATTTCCGTGGTCATGGAATTATGAAGGCAATGATGGAGATTGCTCATGATGTGATGAACCAACGTAATATGGAGTTGGCTTATTTACATGGAAGGCGAGCATTGGATGGATATTACATTCAGTTCGGTTACCGTGGGATTAATAGATATCTGGATTTGGAAATCATTTCGTCACATCCGGAGAAGGAGATGATAGCGGCAGTCTCTTTTTCAGAGCGGAACCTCGAAAATATCATGAATATGTACAGTGGAACTTATGCTTCTTTATCCGGCTCAATAATAAGAGATAAAAGTGTGTGGGGATTCCTGCTATCTAAGATGACTGAGATCAATCGGCAAGTGAACCTGTTCGAATGCTACGCTAGCCAGTCCGGTGACCTAATTGGCTATTTTATAATAGATGGACAAAAAGTGATAGAAATGTCTCTGCCGACAGGTTATTTCCCTTACGTGTCAGGCCTGATCAAAAAACTGAATCTTACACATATATCAATTCATCCTCAGCATCCCTTTTACGCTTATGCCAGAAGCACAATGAGCACTTGCCAACATGAAAGGTTTAGCTTGGATGGCGGATATATGGGGAAGATACTGAATAGATATAGATTGTTATCAAAGATTGGTCCGGATATTTGCTTGCGTGCTTTAAGAATTGAATTGAAGAATAAGCAAATTCGGCTTTTCGGGTATGAATTAGAAATGGATAGTGGCGAGATTAAGGAAGCTTGTGCGCCGGACGATATTGTATTCAAAACAGAGCGAAGTGCAATTCGGTGCATACTCGGGATCGATCGGCTGGAAAACAATCTTGAAGTTCATATGAATAAGGATAAACCTTGGCTTGCCTGTCTTTTCCCATTAACAGGTTTCCACACGAGTTCATGGGATGAGATTTGACCGTGACCAGTGAGGTCGGCCCTTCTCGACTATTGAATTAATTAAGCTGTCTCAAACTTCCGAAGACCGATCCTACAGAAATCCAATAAAAATGGGTTATCTTCGATTTTTATGTTTATAAGCAACTATATTCATTAGCATAAACAAGTATTAACCAGGCTCAAATAATGAAAAATTCAAAGGTATCGCTGTGATCAGATGGTAATGGAGTTGGCAAAGGGATTGTTAAAGCGCTCAAAAATGAAACGCTTGCGTCGAGTATTGCAAGGATATCGTATGCTAAAGAAATCCAACTCTTTGAGGAGAATAAATGATGTAAAGGATATGCTGACTACTACGGAATGTTGCAAAGGTGGATCATTTTCGAAGTTTATATTTGGTGCCGCAACGGGTAATGCCGAACTCGTTCTCCGACAATATCTGCTGCTCCGTGTTGCAAACTTGGATCTAAACAAGGCATTACTCTACGCGCTTGGAAAGCCGGGGTCTGCTGTGGTTTACCCTTTGCCTTCCGAATGGCGGAAAGTATTAGAGCCGCAAGGTTTCAAGGTTGCAAAGATTCGGTCGGCGCTGATGTGGGATGGCTATATCGTTCTCCTTCTAGCTTACGGAATTTTGTCCATCGGGAGAATCGTTTTTCACAGCATCAAGGAAATAATTCGCCCTTCGTTTCCTGCGCTCGGCAGTTATGCCTATTTTGATACGCTTACTGCAGGTAATCTGCCCGAGCCCTGCAAAGACGGGCGCAGCCACGACATCGTTACCTGGTATCAACAGTGGCTTGGGCGGGTTCGTGAACTTGATTCGCTTTGTCACAGCGTAAAAGATGTTACTCCCAGTACGGTTGAAGGCATACCCGTTGTCTCGGTTTCGTCAGCCATACCGCCATTGACCCAGTTGGGGGCATTGATACGCTATGTCGGATGGGGTACCGCAGCGAGCATGCTTGGAATTGTAGATCTTTTTCGTGGCCGATGGTGGCATGCTTTACTGTTAAATCAGGCTGCACTCGCGGCCCAGGTGCGTATGCATAAAGTCAACGAGCTTGCTCGGGACTACCTGTTCCACATCTCGAGCTGGGTCTACCGTCCCCTCTGGACCTATGACGCGGAAAAACTGGGCTCACGGATAACTTTCTACTTTTACGGAACGAATACCGAGGATTTTAAACGGTCGGACGGCTATCGGCCACCTGCTTATGGTTGGCGGGCCGTTACGTGGTCTCACTATCTAGTGTGGGATGAATATCAGGCGGGTTTCGTGCGCCGAGCACACGGGGGGGCAAATATCAGCGTCGTTGGGCCGATCTTGTTCCAGAGTAGCGCCATCGAGATGCCAAAAATTGAAAAGCCGGGGGTGGCGGTTTTCGATGTCACTCCTCTCAGGAAATCATTTTGCTGCATATCTGGCATAGATTTTGACTACTATGTTCCAGCGACAAACGAAAAATTTCTGGAGCACATTGCCAATGTCACACGCCAGCTTGATGCCATCATGTTGTGGAAGCTAAAACGAGAAATAGGTGACTTTGTCCACCCGCACTATCGGCATTTCGCAGGCAGGTTTTCCGAGCGTGTGGACGTTGTGTCCCTTGATCCGGGCATTTCGACAGTTCGGGTCATTGAGTCGAGTTGTGCAGTGATTTCGATGCCTTTTACTTCGACCGCGCTGCTCGCCAAGGCGATGGGTAAACCTTCTATTTATTACGATCCAACGGGCCGATTGCAACCTGATGATCGGGCTGCGCATGGCATTCCTGTCCTCGTGGGACCAGAAGAGCTTAAAACCTGGATTTCCCCTCTAATCGATATCCGATGACACATCACCTCCGACTTTGTATTACACTCGCATATGGATTTACAACTAATTCTTGACATTGGAATTCAAGCGATTACGTATCGACTTGGAAGTATATCCGAGACCGGTATTGATCTAATTGGAGACAATCCCGACTGGAACCTGGCTGAGATTGAAGCAAAAACCGGAATAAAAACCCGGCATATAGCCGCGCCGGGAGAAACTGCATCCGACATGGCAGCAAGTGCAGCTAAGGAATTGTTTGATCGAGGCGTCGATCCGATGGGAATTGATGCATTGATTTTTGTTACACAGTCGCCAGATTACGTACTTCCCACAACCGCTTGCCTCCTTCAAGACCGGCTCGGATTGGCAAAGAGTTGCATGGCTTTTGACATCAATCAAGGGTGCTCTGGGTTTGTATATGGATTAGGCGTCGTCACATCTTTGATCAGTTCCGGATTTGCCCAGAAGGCGCTTTTGCTTTGTGGAGACACCTATACTCGATACATAAAAAAAAATGATAGAACTTGTCGCCCAATATTTAGTGATGGAGCATCGGCTACTTTAATCTCCAGAGGTAGCAGGGCGTCGATCAGTTCGTTTACGTTTGGATCGGATGGATCGGGTGGTCAGAATCTAATTGTAAGAGGTGGTGGCGCGCGCGATGGAGCCTACCCTGCCGGTAGCTCAATTCCGCACCTTTACATGGATGGACCGCAAGTGTTCATGTTTAGCATGTCTGCAGTGCAAGGAGTTGTGGGTAAGTTGCTTGAGGCGGGCGATATTCAGTTGGAGGATGTAGATTTGTTTGTCTTCCATCAAGCGAGTGCAATTGTTCTTGAAAACATTGGTCGGCAACTAAAGCTGCCTCAAAGCAAGCTATATTCCAATTTGGTAAACGTAGGAAACACGGTGTCATCTTCTATACCGATTGCCTTGGCTGAAGCATCACGGGAAGGAAGACTCCACTCCGGCCAGACAGTTCTAATCTGCGGTTTCGGTGTAGGTTATTCATGGGCTGGAGCATTACTCAGGTGGGGTGCAATTTTGCCATGACAAAATGGGGGCATTTTTTATGAACGTCGGAATTGACCATATCGCCACATATGTACCAAACCGGTATTTGTCGCTAAAAGAATTGGCATCGGCAAGAAACATAGATGAAAACAAGTTTCTTATCGGGATTGGAATCAAGGAGATGGCGGTTCCCTCACCGTGGGAGGACATTGTCGTGTTGGCCGCCAATGCAGGATATCGCGTCATGAAAGAAGCCGGGATATCGCCGAAGGAGATTGGGCTACTTATTGTCGGAACGGAAAGCGCTGAAGACAGAGCTAAACCAACGGCTACGCATGTGCACTCGCTGCTGGACATTTCTGAGTCATGCCGCGTTTATGACATACTTCACGCGTGTGCTGGTGCATCCTATGGGTTACTGTCGGCTGTCGATTGGGCTCACAGTCCGAAGCATAAGTACGCTCTTGTAATAGCGACCGATATTGCCCGATATGGTGTCGGCACGCCGGGAGAACCTACTCAGGGTGCAGGCGCAGTTGCTATGCTGGTAAGTAAAGCACCAAGATTAATGAAGATCAAGGAACTCAGCACGTACAGCAAAAGTACTTATGATTTTTGGAAGCCGATGGATCAGAAATACCCGATTGTCAAAGGTGTTTATTCTGTGCAATGCTACTTGAACGCTGTTAAGGCGTGCTTCAGCAAAGTTACAATAAATAAAAACGCTGTGTTCATATACCACACGCCCTATCCCAAACTTGTCGAGAAGGTTCATGCAGAAGTCGCCTCCCTGATGGGTGAAGCAGACAATTGGAGGAAGCATTATGCAGACAAGGTCTTCAGCTCCAACATATATCCATCGAGAGTCGGAAATACCTACACTGCGAGCGTGTGGCTTTCGCTAGTAAGTTTTCTTGAGACATGCTACGAGGGAGCCATCATACAGGGTATAAGCCCCATCGACGCAGTCAAACAGCATGAAGGAATCTATATTTTCTCCTACGGGTCGGGTTGTGGTGCAGTCTTGATGCAGGGAGAGTTGATGGATACGTGGCCAACGATGGTAAGATCTTTCCAGGTGAGGCAAGCGTTGGATGATCGGAGGCGTCTAACTGTGGAGGAGTATGAACAACTTCTGGAAACACCCGCCTTACCGATGCAAATCGACAAATTCGACGGTAGCCACTTCAAATATTCTGGGGTCAAAAATGAAGAGCGGCAATACTCACGTATAAGCACGGATTAATATGATCTGCAAGTGGGTTGGCGTATGACGTATGACGATTTCACAGTGGGTTTTAGTGGCACGTTTCAGAAGCGGGTGACAGAACAGGATAATGTGCTGTTTGCCGATATCAGCGGAGACGATAATCCGATACATTTTCGAGATGACGTTGCAAAGAAAGCGGGATTCGAACGCAAGATCAGTAATGGATTTGTAACAGAAAGTAGAATTGCAGCGGCGTTAGTTAAAACATTCGGATCTGACAAGATGGTTGTTCTGGCATTAGAAAAGAACACAAGGTTTCTAAAGCCTGTTTACATGGATGATGAGATTACGGCAACGGTTGAGGTGATTGGGAGGATCAAATCAATGAAAGCCTTGAAAATAAGGGCTGCATGTTTTAATCAAGACCGCGAGCAGGTTGTATCAACTACTATGATAGTAAAGTTAATCCCTTGCTAAACCGAGGAAAGTAAACAGGCGTGGTTTTCATTCCCAATCGTAGTGAAGTGGAAGAAGAAACAACGAAAATAGTGAGGTGCGCCATGGTCCGTAAGACAAAAAGCGAGATTCTTGAAATTATCCAGAAGGCTTTGGAAGTGAACGATCCGCAGGTCACGATGGAAAGTTCATCTAACAGCATCCCTAAATGGGATTCTTTGGGACAGATAAACATCATCATTGCTCTGGATACGGTTTTTGGTGGGAAAGTCAGTGAACTACAGGAAATGGCAACGGCGGGGTCAGTTCGGAAAATCGTTGAGATCCTAAAAGATAATGGTTTAATAGAGAATGAATAAATAATCAGCTATGCACGACGGACCTTGACCAACGTTTTTGCACTCTGCCTTTGCAGGTTAAGGATTTTGTCGAGCTTCCGCAGGGCGTTTTTTAAAGAACTTATGAACGACAGTTTGCTCAAGAACTCAATCAAGAAGGCGTTAGTGACAGTCGGGCTGAACTGGGGCGACTTGGTTCTTGTGCACTCCGATGCAAGCGCTGTCATAAAACTGCTGGGTGATGAGGATTGGAATCGAGCGCTCGAATTGATGAGGCTCTCTTTTGCTGAGATATTGGGGGATGAGGGTACCTTGGTGGTGCCAACCTTTAACTGGAATTTTTGCAAAGGTCACCCCTATGACGCGGCTAAGACTCCGTCGCAACTCGGACTATTTTCTAATTATATTCTAAATCGGCCAGAGGCAATCAGATCAATTCATCCATTTTTTCCCTTTTCCGGAATCGGACCGCATGCGCATTCATTGTTTAGCGGCATAAGTAAATCATCGTTTGGCCTTGAATCCGTTTTCGATCGTCTTATGCAAGGAAACGG